>DIJW01000218.1 GCA_002421475.1 Thiomicrospira sp. UBA5634
GCCGACCATCATGAAAAATACGATCAATGCGCCTTCACGCACACCCCAGCCGGCAAAAGAAATCGGTAACACTGTTAATAAAATCGCCGGCGGAATAATCACCAAATAAGTCAACATGGGCTCATTAATGCCGACACTATGACCTATGCCAAAAATAGCGATCATCGCCAGCAAATGAATCAAGACTGATAGTCCGAGTTGTTGGCTGATACGTTTTGGGGTTTTGTAGACTAAACGGAAACGGTAAGATAAGTCATAAAAAAGTTGGGCGAAAGCATAACGTTTAAACCACTGTATTTTGTGGATGGCGATGAGCACAAAAAAGCCAAAAAAAGCCGCTAAAACTAAACCATTAACCGTGTAAAAAACATGATCGGGTAGCAGGTTTGTATCAATCAGATTAGCGGTTAATGTAATAATTAACAATCCCATTAAACCTACAATGCGGTCAATAAAGACACCATAAAAGGCTTCGCGAAGTCGGCCGCCGTGCGCTTTAACTTCCGCAATTCGGTAGGCGTCTCCACCGATACTTGTCGGTAATAACTGGTTAAATAATGCGCCTTTAAAATAGCTGCGAATATAGAAGCCAAGCGAGTGCTGATAGTCAAGCAAGCCCATAATGAGACTCCAGCGATATGCGGCAACAATTTGGCTGAGCACGATAAACCCTAGTGCGAGCAATAGATAAAACATGTTAGCACTTAACATGGTCTGCCAAACGGAGCTGACGTCTACCTTATATAAAATAAAGGCAATAATAACGAACGAAATCAGTAGCTTAATAATATTAGCCAAGGGATATACTTTTTTTGATCATTAAAAGGTTTTGCATTATAACAGAAGTTCGTCTTTTGCTGGTTGTTCAGGTTGCATAAATCAGCTGGCAGAATAAGGCTTGCAAAAGGTTTCTCTTCTCGGCAGGTAGATATTATTGTAAGATGCGCTTGGTTAAAAAGAGTGGCTATATAGTGTAATAAACCGCAAGGTTTTTCTTGGTCGCTTCCCTAAAATTAAGCCAGTTTTGTCATTTCAACAGGTAGCCAAGTGATTGTATCAAATCAATATTCCCCCATTTTGACTCGGATTGAAGCCTTTTTTTTAGGTCAATCTACCTACTCGCGCGTTTTGTTTGCTTTTATTGCGGCTTTGATCGCGGTTTTGTACCTGTGGCCAGCCAGCGAATTACCCTTATTTGATATGGATGAAGGTGCTTATGCCGCAGTATCGCGTGAAATGGCATTAAGTGGGCAGTGGTGGGCAACCATGTTAAACGGCGACCCTTTTTTCCATAAACCGGTATTAATGTATTGGTTACAAGCGATAGGTTTAAGTTTAGTTGGTGAAGGTGTATTTGGTTACCGCCTACCATCTCTCGTGGCATTAACTATTTGGCTATGGGCGACATTTAAGTTTGTTAGGCGTCATCTGGATCAAGAAACCGCTTGGTATGCTCTTTGGATTGGGTTATTTGCTGCCGGGATGTTAGTGGTTTTTAAAGCCGCGATTCCAGATGCCTGGCTGATTCTGTTTATTTCGTTAGCCTTCTATCGTGCGTTAGATTTTTTAGCGACAGACAAAATGACAGATTTACACTGGGCATTTATCTGGACCGGGTTTGGTGTTTTGACCAAAGGGCCAATCGCATTGGTGGTGGTTGCCGGTACATTATTTATTTACTTATTGTTAAATCGCCGCTGGCTGACTTTAAAAAGCATGATTTTGGCATGGAAAGGCTGGTTGTTGTTGTTGTTAGTGGCCTTGCCTTGGTATGTGTTACAGGTCATTTTATTTGGACAGGAATTTATCAATGAATTTTTTGGGGTGCATAATGTCGGCCGTTTTATGAATCCGATGGAGGGTCATAGCGGTAGTCCGTTTTATTATGTGATCGCACTGATATTTTTAACCTTGCCCTTTTTCCCGTTATTAGTTCAATCAATTTTGCCATGGTATCGTTGGTCAAAGACCAGTAGTTTGTGGCAGGTGATGGCGATTTGGTTTTTGTTGGTGTTTGTGTTTTTTACCTTGGCTGCGACCAAATTGCCCCATTATTTGATGTATGGTGTGCCGCCGGTGTTATTAGCAATGGCTTATTATGCGCGTCAATACGGCACACGTTGGGGCTTGGGGGCTAGTTTGTTGGTAATGGCAGGATTGTTTGCGATAATGCCTTGGCTAATTGAATGGGGTATGGCAACAGAAAAAAATCCCTATTTAATTGAAACTTTTTCTACAGCCACAACATTAGTGCCAGCCAACTATTTTGCTTGGTTAGTTTTATTGGCACTGGTTGGCTTGGTGTTAATAGTGATCAAGTTGCCGACACTGATTAAAATTGTCAGCGCAGGCGCGGTTATGGCGTTGGTCATAAATCAGTCCGTGTTGCAATATGCTGCAACCCTGCAACAGCAACCCATTGTCGATGCCGCTTTATATGTTAAACAGCATCAGTTACAGGTTATTAGCTATAAAATTGAAATGCCCAGCTTTAATATCGTTGCCCAACAACTCACGCCGTTTCGTACTCCGCAAGCAAATGAGTTGGCTTTTGGCAAAACCCATGATTTTAAACAAGACTTTAAAAACGTGGAATGGCTCTGGCAAGGGCGTGGCGTTGCCATCGTTCGCATAATTGAGGAATAATCCATGATAAACGCAACTAAAACGACGATGGGGCACATGATGACTAAAGGACGTGGCGTATTGGCATCTGATTTAAACAAAGTAACCGATGATATGGTGGATTTGTCTATTGTGGTGCCTTGTTATAATGAAGAAGCAGTTATTCCACTTTTTCTGCAAACGATTGTGCCGATTTTGCAGAGCTTGGGGTTAAGTTATGAGTTGGTTTTCATTAATGATGGCAGCCGTGACAATACCTTGAGTGTTTTGCAGCAAGCAAAAACAGACTATCCACAGATTAGAATTATCAATTTTTCGCGTAATTTTGGTAAAGAAGCCGCCTTATCAGCAGGAATTGATTTTGCCAACGGCAAGGCATTGATTCCCATGGATGTCGATTTGCAAGACCCGCTTGAACTAATCCCTGAAATGGTGCGCATTTGGCGTGAAGAAGGCGTTGATGTGGTATTAGCTAAACGTGCTGATCGTAGTAAGGATAGTTTTTTAAAACGCTGGACAGCCAATGTGTTTTACCGCCTTAATAACATGATTTCCGATAACCGCATTCCGGAAAATGTGGGTGATTTTCGTTTAGTTTCACGCCGTTGCGTAGAAGCAATAAAGTTGATGGGTGAAACCCAGCGCTTTATGAAAGGTATTTTTGCTTGGGTTGGATTCAAAAGTCACGTCATTGAATATCAACGTGATGAACGCCAAGCCGGACAAACCAGTTTTAACGGCTGGAAATTGTGGAATTTGGCCTTAGAAGGCATTACCAGCTTTTCGACTGCTCCTTTACGTGTCTGGCTTTATATTGGTTTAGTGGCTTGGTTTGTATCCATTGCTTATGGTTCATGGATAGTGTTACGCACCTTGATTTATGGGGTTGATATGCCGGGTTATGCTTCGATGTTTACTGCGATTTTATTTTTAGGCAGTACCCAGTTAATTGTGCTTGGCGTATTGGGTGAATACATTGGACGGATTTATCTCGAGTGCAAATCAAGACCGCTCTATATTGTTGAAGATGAATATTAACCCGTGAAACAGCAGTTTAGTCGGTATAGTTTGATTGGCGTGTTTAATACACTACTGCATTGGGTTGTATTTGCCATGATTGTGAGTTGGGGTTTTAGCCAGGCTGCCGCCAATGGTTGGGGTTTTGTTGCCGCAGCCAGTGTTTCTTACCTGCTCAATTCACGTTTTACCTTTCAACAAAACCCGCAAAAAAAAGGTTATGTTTTTTTTGTTTTCGGCATGGGATCAATCAGTGTTTTGATTGGTTTGCTGGGAGATATTTTTGCTTGGCCAGGGTTGGTGACGCTGGTGTTATTTTCCGTCATTAGTCTGACGCTTGGATTCGCTTGGTCAAAGTGGGTTGTGTTTAAAAACTGATGGTTAAACTTCATTCTTTCCAAATTCGATTAGTCACCTTCTGTTTCAGCCCCCTGTCTAACTGACAGGGGGCTTGACAAGGGGTGTATAATAATTTCATCCGATATTATATTTGCTTGTTTATGTATTCTGGCCACCGAAGGAGCCTTTCATGTCTGAAATTCCACTAACTAAACGTTCTGTGATGACGCTGTTTTCTGATCCTCGTAGCCCAAATTCGCATCGTGTGCGTTTGGTTGCGAAGGAAAAAGATATTCCGATGGATGTAATTGAGGTTGATCCTGATCACATGCCGGAAGATTTATTGGAATTAAATCCTTATGGCACGTTACCGACTTTAGTTGATCGTGAATTGATTTTGTATGATGCGCAAGTGATCATCGAATACTTGGATGAACGTTATCCGCATCCGCCGTTAATGTCGGTCGACCCGATTTCTAAGGCGCGTTCACGCCAGCAGTTACGTCAAATTGAAACCGAATGGTATCCGTTGGTTGAAACGATTGTACGTAATGAAAACGCAGATGACGTTAAACGTGCACGTCGTGATTTAACCGAACGTTTAATTCAGATGATTCCGGTATTTGCTCACAAACCTTTCTTTATGAGCGAAGATTACACCTTGGTTGACGCAAGTTTAGCGGTGTTGTTATGGCGTTTGCCATCGCTGGGTATTGATTTGCCAAAATCAGCCAAAGCGATCACTGATTATTCAAATCGTTTAATGGAACGCGAAATGTTTAACGAATCCTTGTCTGATGATGAATTAGACATGAACGACGCTTAAATCATTAATCTGATTTGATGGCGAAAATAAACGGGATAAAACATGATTTCTAATCGCCCCTATTTAATTCGTGCTGTGTATCAATGGATTGTGGATAACGAGTGGACACCGCATTTTCAGGTGGATGCTAACTTTCCAGGGGTGGATGTACCGCGAGAGTTTGTGGAAGACGGCGTTATTGTGCTGAATGTTTCAGCAACAGCGGTACAGGGATTGGATTTAGCGAATGACTGGATGAGTTTTCGCGCGCGTTTTCAGGGCGTAGAGCGTAAGTTGGGTTTTTCACCGGAAGCGGTTTTAGCGGTTTTTGCACGTGAAAATGGTCAAGGAATGCCGTTCCCGCCGGAGCCTTATCCGGAAGAAACGACTGAACCAAAAGCGCAAAAACCGAAACGCCCAAGTTTAAAAGTCGTTAAGTAAACGTCTTATTGTTTATTTAACAAAGGGTTGAATAATCTGAATATCAGCAAAAGCGGTTTCGACCGCTTTTTTATTGTCTGCTAAAAATAGTAGTTTCAAGTTTGGCCCGGCATCCATCGTAAAATACACTTCAATTCCTTGTTGGCGTAATGCCCATACTTGTTGCATCGCGGTAATCGACTCGGCTTGCCAATACACAATCGGTGGCCAAGTAGCGATCATAGTGGCGTGCATGGATAACGCATTATGTTCGGCGGTTTCGCCCAGCAGTTGAAAGTCGCGTTGTTCAATTGCTTGTTGAACCAACTTAACTTGGCGTTCCGCTTGTGCCGGCCAGGCCTGGTATAACTCGCAGGTATTAACGGTTTGTTGCATACCGGCGGTTGAACCAATTGGTTTTTGCGCAGTATTGATTTTAACTAAACCAATACATAATTCCGGCCAGCTTTGCGGCAGGGCTTCGGCAAACGAATCTAGCCCATCGTCACGTTCGCCTTTGTGCCAAACCGCAAAACCGGGAAACAACGAACGGCTGGCGCTACCACTGCCTAAGCGCGCCAAAATAGATAATTTTTGATTATCCAGTTGCCAGCCGAACAGATCATTTAACGCCAATACTAACGCGGCATAACCGGATGCAGACGAGGCTAAACCCGCTGCGGTGGGCACACTGTTAAAGGTGTCAATACGAAACACCAGGCCTGGTGGTCGGTATAAATCTAAATATCGGCTTAAACGTTTGGCAAAAGAGTCGTCTGCTTGCAGTGATTGACCATTTAAGGACACTTGATCTTGCACGCCTTCGAGTAACGTTAGTTGGGTTTTCGTGCCAAGTCCCGGCAGGCTGATAGACAAACTGGAGTTGGTCGGCAAATTCAGTTCAAGCTGGCGTTTGCCCCAGTATTTACTCAGCGCGATATTAACTGGCGCTTCGCCAAATCCTTGATTTTTGCAAGGATTTCGGTTTGGAATCAGTTGGTTAATACAGTCTTGAGCATTCATTGTTTGATCTCTTAATTAGTCGCATGCAGCGCCGCGTTGGCTGATTTGGGTGTTGAGCAACGCATAGGGTTCAAGTTTATCCAGGTGTCCAAACGCCAATACACAATCGCCTAACCCAGAACCGGATATTTTAGCCGCCGGTGTTTGTTGCTGCAGGCGTGAAATAATCGTATCAAGGGTGGTGTCACTTACGCCTAATTGTTGCATAAGCTGTTGATAGTGTTGTACTGCGCGGTAAAAATCATTGTGCTGATTATTTTGCAGGGCTTGATAAGCCTGCGCAGTGACGTTTGACATAGTGTGATACAAGGCATCACGTTGTTGTGGCCGATCCTGCCATGCAGCGGCGACCTGCGCCAGTACTTCGGCCGTTGGAGTTTTGTATCCGCTGTAAATTAAACACAAATCCAACGTTTGCTCTAGGCGAGTGATGCGTTGTGCGCCGGGTTCAAAATACACTAAGCCGCCGGTTAAGCTGGCCGCCAGATCAGCCCCAGAGCCGCGTCCTTGAATCGCCAAAATACAGCGATGGCCGATTTCAAACCTTTGCCAAACGCTTAAATCATGTTGGGTAATTTTTTCTAAACCGACTATCGTTGCGGCTAATACGGCGGCAGAGCTGCCCAAACCCCAATCGGCAGGAAACTCGCTTTCAATGGTTAAATTCCAGCCCTGATGTAATTGCGGCGTAAACTCTCGCACTGCCGCGAGTACAAAACGTAATTTTGGGTGCTCGGTTAATTGATCAAGCGAAGTGCTGAAATTAGCCAGTGCCGAATGAATATGAATTTCACGATCCGCACGCGCTTGCCAGTGAATCGTAATCCGTGGCGGTAAAGCCGCAACCAAAGCCGGATAACCGTATACAACACTGTGTTCGCCCATAATCATTACATTGGCGGGCGCGCTGCAGCTAAAGTTCGTTAACACAGTGCGCTCCTTGTTGCTGAAGCTGAATAGCTTGGCAGCGATAACCCCATTGGCGGCATAAGTCGCTCGGATCATTTAAGCCTATCGCCATGATCACACCGGCGGCATCGCCGTTTATACTGCCGGCACCGCATATTTTGGCGGCTAAATCCTGTTGCTGTAATGCTGCAATAAAAGCGGTGACCTTGGGCGGTACAACGCCAATTGTTGTCAGCAGTTGTTGATTGATGTGCACCGCTTGTTTTAACGCCGCTTGGTTTTGCTGCAACCAGGCCAGGTGCATCAGTTGGGTACAATCGGCAAAACGCTGCCATAGCGTAGTATCTTGCGCATAATGGGTTTTTACTGCCGCGACACATTCGCCGGTAGTGCTTTGCGGTTCGCCACTGTCAATTAACCAGGCCTGCAACGGATGATTGGGTAAGTGCTGTAATGCTTCACCGCGCTGATAACGTAATAAACCGCCGTGGAAAATAGTGATAGGGTCTAAACCGCTGGATTGACCCGGTTGATAAGACTCAATGGTTTTAGCCATTTGCAACAAGGCGTTCGGATCATCAAGTTGCTGCTGTTTAAATAATGCCGCCAAAACACTAACAATCACCGCCGCCGAACTGCCTAATCCACGCCCAACCCAAGCGTTAGACTGGATTTCAAGTCGCCAGTGGCCGGGTGTAAGCGGGCTGCATTGATTGACATAAAATAAACACAGTAACACTAAGTCGAAAGGGCTCTGGCACACTTGGCGAATGCCCAGTTGTTGCTGTTGAAACTGATGATAACGCGTGGCAATTACTTGTGCTTGTTGCCAGGCCTGGTTAAATGACCAGGCCTGGTGTTGCTGATAATCTAGCAGATGGATTTCAATTTTAGATTGATTGGCTGCTTTAAAATCTAATGTGCACTGTGTTGGTAAATCAATCGCCAAACTGAGTGCCGGCGCGCCATATAACACCGCATGCTCACCGCTAAGAATAAGTTTCGCGGGTACGCTGCAGTGGATTGGCATGATTTATTGACCTGTTTTAAGGTAGCAACGTTTGTGGTCTTGAATGCCACTCAAACGGAAAGGACCCGCATGGTATTCAGGGAAGGTAATATTTTCTTGATTGGGTTCGGCGCGGTGATAAAACTCTAGGTATTGATCATAACTGAGGGCTTTACGCTGCGCGATTTGATGTTGATGACTGGCAGTCATTAAAACCTGTTCATATCCCGGCTGAATAATTCCGGTAAAAAACTCTGCCACACAGCCTGAACCATAACTAAAAAAACCGACCCGCTGATGCGCCAGGCCTGGTTGATTAGCCGGGTAGTTGTCCAGTAATGAACAAAAACCGACAAACAATGATGCGCTATAACTGTTGCCGACCACGCGGTTATAAATTTGGCTGGGCGCAATTTGCGCCAGCGTGGTGGCATCATCTTGCTGAATTGCGTTTTGTTTAACCAGTTGTTTATGCGCTTTTTCTGCCATTTTGGTAAACGGGATGTGATAACAGAATTGCTGAATATCATTGAAACCGCGGCCGGTTTCTTCGATGAAATGTTGCCAAGCAAACTTTAGACTGCTCAAATAAACTTTGGTTGAATACTTGCCGTCTACGAGGGCGGTTTCGCGGTGGTTTGGCCGCCAAAAATCCATCACATCTTCAGTGTGATAACCAGAGCCGGATTCAATCGCCAAAATGCGCGGATTCACCCGCACTAACATCGCTACCGCACCACAACCTTGGGTGGCTTCGCCGGAGGTGTCCAAGTCATAACGCGCGATATCCGCCGCGATAACCAATACCTGTTCTTTGGCATTGGCTTTCACCATATTGACCGCCATTTGCAACGCAGCGGCACCGGCATAACAAGCATGTTTGAGTTCGATCACGCGGCAACGATTCGGCAAACTTAATAAACTATGCACAAACGCACCGGCTGATTTAGATTGATCTACGCCGGATTCGGTTGCAAACAAAACTGCGCTGATTTTTTCACGTTCAATTTGCGCCAAAACAGGTTCAGCCGCTTTGGCTGATAGCGTCACAATATCTTCATCCGGGGGAGCAATCGACATTTTTTCTTGGCCGATTCCCACCAGGTATTTTTCAACATCCTGATTTTTTTGCTGGGCAAACACGTCCAACCCCAGATAAAAATCTGAGGTTGCAAAATGAATTAAATCAATACCGACATTTTGGTTCATAGGGTGGAATTCGTTCCGCCGTGGGCGCGCAAAAGTAACGCGTCGTTTAAAAAAAGAGTTTCAATATTGGGCGCGCCGAGTAAAAACTGCGCGACCTGAAATTGTTGTTTTAAGTCCTGTATCGCTTCAATCGTCGCCTCGACAGATTGCATCGCCGGCCGCAATAATGGCGCGGCTACACCACAGACACAGCCGCCCATTATAACTGATTTAACCATATCAATGCCATTGCGAATACCGCCGCTGGCAAAGAACTGCGCTTGGTTTTGAAAAGGCCGCGCTAACTGCAGGGCTTGCGGCGTTGTTAAACCCCAATCTTGAAACATTACACCCAGCGGCGATTGCGCACGATGGGATTCTATCCGACTCCAAGATGTGCCGCCGCGGCCGGCTAAGTCGAAATACTTAATGCCGGCTTGTAATCCGAGCTGGATGTCGGCGGGCGCTAAACCGCAACCGACTTCTTTTAATACAATCGGCACATCCAGCTGACAGGCGAGTGCGTGAATTTTATCCGCCAAGCGCGCAAAGTTGCGATCACCTTCAGGCTGGATGAGTTCTTGGAGTGGATTCAGGTGCAGAATCAATGCATCGGCTTGCAATATATCAATTGCGGCGCGTGCTTCATCAAGGCCAAACCCGGTGTTAAGTTGCACCGCGCCCAGATTCGCAAGCAGAGGAATATTAGGTGCAAATCGGCGCAAATCAAAACTTTTACGTGCTTGAGGATCGGTGATCATCGCGCGTTGTGAACCGACAGCCAATGCCACTTGGCAGCTTTCAGCCGCCTGTGCAAGATTTTGGTTGATTTGCACTAGGTTGTCAGCGCCGCCGCCGGTCATGGATGAAATGAGTAATGGGAAATCTAAACGGTAGTTAAACAATCTGGTCGATGAGTCGAGTTCGACGAAGTTAAGTTCAGGCAACGCGCGATGCATCAACTGAATGGCATCAAATCCGCTTTGCGCGCGTTCGATTTCGCTATCTTCAAGCAGATAGTCAATATGGTCTTGTTTGCGTTGGGTAATCGTTTGCCGATCAGTCACGATGTGTGCGTTCCAGTTTGACATGCGCCGCCATCAGCTCACCCGGATTGGTTTGCGCCGCCAGTAACGATAATTCGCCACATAGGGCGGTTGCGCCGGCAATGCAAGCAAGGCGGCGTGCATTTACACCCGGTTCGGCGCTGTTATCGGCGCAACCGAGTTGTTGCAGATTGATTTGTACAAAGTCTAAACCCTTACCGTTGCCCACCGTGCCAACAATCAAATTAGGCAGGGTGGTGGAGAAGTACAGATCACCTTCAGGCGTGACTTCGGCGTGGTTAATCGCTTGCGAACCTTCGACAATATTGGCCGCATCTTGGCCGGTGGCTAAATAAAAGCCGAGCAACATATTGGCGACATGAGCGTTTGCAGTGCGTAAACCGCCGGAAACAATCGAGCCGATCAAATCTTTTTTGATATGCAAATCCACCAATGCTTGCGGTGTCGTTTTTAGAAAACGCTGGCAGAGTTTGGCGGGGATGGTGGTTTCGCATACCACGTTTTTGCCGCGCCCTAAAATGCCGTTTACCGCAGATACTTTTTTATCGGTGCAAAAGTTGGCGGAAATCGATACATATTCTAAGTTTGGATACTGCGCCAAAATCCACGGGAATAAAGTATCAGCCGCTTGCGTTGCCATATTGTGGCCGGAGGCATCGCCGGTGGTAAATTCCAAACGTAAAAAAATCAGATTACCGATAATTTGAAAATGGCTGTCAATCAATTTGGCGAAGCGACTGGTTTGCGCAACTTGGATTTGCATTTCGGCATGACGAGTTTGCAGTGATTGCACGGCGGCGCGTGCTTCGGCGGCATGAGGCGCTTGCAATAAAATAGAGCGTGTCATGCGTTCATCAATGAGGGTAACGCGAATACCGCCGGCATGGGCAGTGGTGCGTGCGCCGCGTGCAACCGATGGCCATAACGGTGTTTCGTAGGTGGCCATCGGCACCATTAAATCATCGACCACAACATCACCGATCAGCTTAAATGGGCCAACCGATTGCATGGGGATTTGGGCAAATTGAGGAGTCTGAATAGTCATGCGCGCCATTATAAACGAGAAAGGCGAATTGGGCACCTTGATTAACCCGTAGTTAATTGCCGAAACAAAAAGGCCCGGTAACAACCAGGCCTGGTGCTAAGGTTTAAGGCAGCATAAAACCGCGAATAGCGTAGAAAATGCCCGCCGCAAGTAATGCGGTAGCCGGTACGGTAATAACCCAAGCGGCGATAACTTTAAGCATAATTGAGCGTTTTACCAATTCATGGCGATAGACTTTTTTCAGGCCTTTACGTTCTTTTTTGGTTAAGTGAGCGTTGTTGTCCAAGGCATCATTTTTTAGATTCTGTAACATGCGACCTTTTTCCGCCAAGGAAGCTTTGTCAAAACGGCGGATAAAGGCNNCAACAATCGCGCGGTCTTTACCGTGGTGGTGTTCTTCGATTTGTTGAATCATGCGTTGGTAGTTGGCTTTAAGGTATTCACGCAGGAAACCGACGCCGAAAATGGCACCAATGGTGACGTGGGTGGTTGATACGGGTAAACCAAGTTGTGATGCCAAAATTACGGTTAAAGCCGCCGCCATCGCAATACTATAGGCGCGCATCTGATCTATGTCGGTAATTTCAGAGCCGACGGTGCGAATGAGTTTTGGGCCGTATAACGCCAAACCTATGGCAATCCCTAATGCACCCACCACCAAAACCCACATTGGAATCGCGGCTTTGCCGTGAATTTCCGAGTCTGTTAAGGCATCGTGAATGGCGGCTAATGGGCCAACGGCGTTAACGACGTCATTTGAACCGTGGGCGAAACTCAGCAAGGCGGCGGCAAAAATTAACGGAATGGTAAACATTTGGTTAACGCCATCTTTACTGTTAGCGTTAGTTTTCGACGCGCGATTAACCATTGGACGGGTAATGAAATACACCGCGACTGCCACAACGGTGCCGATTAATATCGCACTGGCGAAGTTAACTTTCCAAATTTGGCTTAAACCTTTCATCACTAAATAGGTGCCGAAGGCCCAGCCCATTAATGCCAGTAACCAAGGTACCATGCGGCGTGAGGCATCCATCATGTCAGACTTATACGTAATGGTGCGTTTAATGATATATAACAACCCGGCGGCGAATAATCCGCCAAGTGCCGGCGAAATCACCCAGCTGGCGGCGATTTGGCCGACGGTGTCCCAGTTCACAATCGCCCAACCTGCGGCGGCAATGCCGCCGCCCATCACACCACCGATAATAGAGTGAGTGGTGGATACCGGCGCACCCATGGCGGTGGCTAAGTTTAGCCATAGTGCGGCGGCAAGTAACGCGGCCATCATTAACCAGACGAAGGTTTCGGCATCTTCTACATTCGCCGGGTCAATAATGCCCCCTTTGATGGTGGTGACCACGCTACCGCCGGCGATAATCGCACCAGCCGCTTCAAAAACGGCGGCGATCATAATCGCAGTGGTCATGGTCATGGCTTTAGAACCCACGGCAGGGCCAACGTTATTGGCGACATCGTTTGCGCCAATGTTCATCGCCATATAACCGCCGATCATCGCCGCAACCACTAAGGTGAAACTGATGTGGCCGTAGTTAATGAAGGTATACAGAATAACAGCCACAATAAACAGCAATGCAAAACCAAAACGAAACAACTCAGAGCTTGTACTTTTGCCTGCGTCTTCAATCGATTGGATATTTTTAAGTTCCATGGGGACACCCTGTTATTTTTGTCAGTTTTTAGAATTGGGCGGATTGTAACATTTTTGTCATTAAAGCTAAATCAACGAGTTGTTCGAAGTTGATAAAACACAAGTAGTAATGGCTATCGGTATAATAAAATTTTATTGAATCCACATTTAGGAGGCCTTGTGCTGAGTTATCGCCATGCATTTCATGCGGGAAATTTCGCCGATGTATTAAAACATCTGATTCAGGTTCAGATATTGGATTATCTGTTGCAAAAAGATAAGGCATTTTGGTACGGCGATACCCATGCCGGTGCGGGCGGTTATGCATTAAGTTCGGCAGAAGCGCAGAAAAATGCCGAATTTTTGAATGGCATTGGTCAGCTTTGGGGGCGTAATGATTTACCGGAGTTGGTGGCGCGTTATGTTGAGCTGGTGAAGCAATTTAATCAGCAGGCGGGTGAGACGGAAAAATTGTCTTTTTATCCGGGTTCGCCTTGGTTTGCCAAGCAGTTGGCGCGTGATGAAGATCGCTTGGGTTTATTTGAATTACATCCGCAGGATTCGGTGCGTTTGATTGAAGCGATGCGTGGCGACCGCCGCATCCGTGTGCAGGCTAAAGACGGTTTTCAAGGTTTGATTGCCAG
>DIJW01000222.1:0-22186 GCA_002421475.1 Thiomicrospira sp. UBA5634
GAAGAATTCAAAGGTACCGGTAACATGGAACTTCATCTGTCGCGCAATATCGCGGAAAAACGCACCTTCCCGGCAATTAATCTTAATAAATCAGGCACGCGTAAAGAAGAACTTCTTACTAAGCCGGATGAATTACAAAACATTTGGATTCTTCGTCGTTTCTTGCACAGCATGAACGAAATTGAAGCCATTGAAACCCTGATTGATCAGATGAAAGTCAGTAAAACCAATCAGGCGCTGTTTGAATCAATGAAACGCTAAACCCTCCGCACATTCTTAATTAAAGTTCAGGATGTGCTTTTAGCTGATTTATCAAAAACATGCACCAAGTCGACTTGATTTAAACAAAAACTCTGTTAAAATCTCGTCTTTATTTTTAAACCCAACAATTTGGACCGTCATTATGAAAGCAGACATTCATCCAGAATACAACGACGTCGTCTTCCAGGACATTTCTACTGGTGAGACTTTTGTGACTCGTTCTACCATTAAAACTTCTGGCGACACCATCACGCTAGACGGTAAAGAATACCCGCTAGTTCGTGTTGAAGTATCAAGTGCTTCTCACCCATTCTATACTGGTAAGCAAACCTTGGTTGATACTGAAGGCCGTGTTGAGAAATTCCGTCAAAAATACGGTTCTCTTCGCAAATAAGCCGTTCGGGATTTATCTCCAGACACAAAAAAGCCACATTTTACATGTGGCTTTTTTTATACCGTTAACATTACAATGACTGACATCTTCCCAAACTGTTAACCGGAGTTTAGCTTGAAAGATCTCACCTGGTCATCGCTCGATTCACTGTCTCTTCCCATTAAAGCGTTATTTACCGGCTATTTACTTGTCATCGGTTTAGGTTTAATGATGGCGGGCGCACAAATTGTACTGACACATGGCATGGCTGACGGCAAAGTCGGGCTTTCAATAGATGACATTGTCTATAGTTATTATGGTGACCGCAGCGGATCAAAACTTGAAATGAAACTTAATGGCTCCATGCAGGACAAAGCGCCACACGAAGCGAATTTGACCCTAATTAAATGGGCGCGCGAAGGTGCTAATCCGGTCGAATGGGAACCCAGCATCAAGCCTATTGTTGACCAATATTGTGCCGTATGTCATGCCAGTATTCCGGGGTTGCCCAACATTTCTAAACTGAACGAAATGCAAAAAGTAGCCGCGATTGACACCGGCGCAGCTTGGTCAACACTTGCGCGAGTGTCGCATATTCATCTTTTCGGCATCGCGTTTATCTTCTTTTTTGTCGGACTGATTTTTAGCTTTGCAACTGGCTTTAACCCGCTAATCAAAGCACTGCTCATTTTTACTCCATTCGCATTTTTAATTCTCGACATTGCGGCTTGGTGGTTAACAAAGGCGCATCCTGGTTTTGCAATCTTGGTTATTGTTGCCGGTATTGGTTACACCATTGCGTCCAGCACCATGATATTGACTTCGTTATATCAAATGTGGATTTCGCCTTGGCGTCAACAACATTAATCTAAACTTTTCGGCTGAATTGCACAGCCTATAACGATGCTTTACAATGAGCCAATGATGAAAAAACTCCTGATTTGCCTCACTTTATTGTCTCCGCTGAGTGCTGTTTCTGCTCAAGATGATGTCTGCAAACCGCAAAATATTGATGTTTGGACTCATGCTCGCATCGCACAAGCCGGTAACTTGATGTCGGTTGATGGCCGTCAACTGCGATTAACCGGTATTTATGCGCCGGAAATGGGCAACCCCAGTAAACGAAATGACCCGCCACGACCCTTATCACGTGAATCACAAACCTTTTTAAATCGCACCTTGGCAAGCCACAAAATGCGCATCGGTATTCAATACGATAAAAACCGCGTAGACGCATATGGCCGTCCCGAAGCGCATGTGTTTTTAGAAGATGGCACCAATATTAATGCGTTAATGATTGAAAACGGCTTGGCATTGGCATTAACCAGCCCACCCAACTTGGGTTACCAGGCCTGCTACGTGGCTGCGGAACAACGGGCACGCAATGCTAATCGTGGATTATGGCGTTTACCGCTAAACTCACCGGAACTTAAATATCCTTTAGTATTAAGCAGCGATTTATCCGATCTCGACACCGGGTTTCGTATAATTCACGGCACTGTTCGTCAAGTATTACGTACCAAAAATAATTATGTGATTAACTTCGATACTACCGGTATTCGGGTTCAACGTGAACATTGGTCGCATTTCGATTTTGCCCAACTGGAAGCACTAAAAGGCCAAGAAATTGAAGTCCGTGGTTTCGCCTTTGCATTCCAAGGCAGTATGTACATGGTCATTGACCACCCGAGCGCCATCAACAAACTGAACCCTTATCTCAAATAGTCCCTTTATCCGCGTCTTTATATTCCGTAACTTGTGCAGGTTCTTCACTCAATTTCCTTAAAATAACTCGGGGTTTTAGCAATCAAAGGTGACAGTGTTCTGCATTGTCGCTAGAATAACGTTTTTTGATTTTTAAAAAGGTTATCTCATGTCCGCATTACAAAACGATCGCTTTTTACGTGCTTTGTTGCGCCAACCTGTTGACCGCACTCCGGTATGGATGATGCGCCAAGCAGGTCGTTATCTGCCTGAATACCGTGCAACACGTGCTAAAGCCGGTTCTTTTATGGATTTGTGTCGTAATGCGGAATTAGCTTGTGAAGTAACCTTACAGCCGCTTGAGCGTTTTCCGTTGGATGCCGCGATTTTGTTTTCCGACATTTTGACCATTCCTGATGCAATGGGATTAGGTCTGCGTTTCTCTACCGGCGAAGGCCCGATTTTTGATAAACCGGTGCGCAGCATGGCCGATGCCAAAAAATTGTATGTACCGGACATGGGCTCAGACTTAGGTTATGTCATGGATGCGGTCAGCACAATCCGTAAAGCGTTGAATGGACGTGTTCCGTTAATTGGTTTCTCCGGCAGTCCGTGGACTTTGGCTACTTATATGGTTGAAGGCGGCTCAAGCAAAACGTTCTCGATTATCAAAGCGATGATGTATGACGAACCGGCCACTTTACATCACATTTTAGATGTATTGGCCGACTCGGTCATTGCTTATCTGAATGCTCAAATTGAAGCCGGTGCCCAAGCGGTTCAAGTGTTTGATACCTGGGGCGGCGTATTAACCCCACGTGACTATAAAGAGTTCTCGCTAAACTACATGGCTAAAATTGTAAACGGCCTCAAACGTGAACATAACGGCGTTAAAATTCCGGTCATCCTGTTTACCAAAGGCGGTGGTCAATGGTTAGAAGCGATGGCAGATACCGGCGCTGATGCACTCGGTTTGGATTGGACAACCGACATTGATGATGCACGCCGTCGTGTTGGTGATCGTGTTGCGATCCAAGGCAATATGGATCCAAGTATGTTGTATGCTTCACCGGCGCGTATTCGTGAAGAAGTAGCGACTATTTTGGCTAAGTTCGGCAAAGGTTCAGGCCATGTCTTTAACCTAGGTCATGGCATCCATCCGGAAGTGAAACCGGAACATGCCGAAGCCTTTATTAAAGCCGTGGTTGAGTTAAGTCCACAATATCACGGTTAAGATTTAACCACTCCATGCTAGCCACCAGGCCTGGTGGCTAGCAAAATGGCGTCATTTGAATTAATCTGATGGGTTTAAATTGACGTGTTGCGAAAATTGCATCGCTTGTAAATAAAGATTCGACAGCTCCGTTGGCGTACAGTCTTTCGGCAGTTTGAAGCTTGTTTGTCCTTGCTCAATTCCTTTTACCGCTTTTAAAGCAATACCCGGTGGGTTATTTTTTCCCAATAACGCATCAACAATTGTTTCATCCAAATGCAGACTTTCCAGCAAGGTTTCCAAATCCATAACCGCATCTAGGGTCGAAAACAATCCAACAGTAAAATACATTTCTTTTGTACGTTCAGCTTGTTTGATTCCGACCAACTCACAAAACTTCGCTCGTGTTAATGAAGTATGAAATAACTCATCCGGCTTATCATCCATTCCGGACAACACTAACATACTCGCCCAGCTTTTTAGCCGCTCCAACCCAAACCGCAAAACCGCATCATGAACCGATGTCACCTTGTGTTTAGAGTCGGCATTCTGCGCTAAAAAACGTAGCAGCTTTTGGCTTAATGAGACATCACGCGCAATAATTTCACTTAACTTGTGCATATCAACATTTGGGTCATACACACTCGACAACAAGTCTAAAACACTGGCTTTATTCGTCGGTAAACGTTGACCTTTGATAATCACCGGTTTGGCGAAAAAGTAACCTTGAAAATAATCAAAACCAATTTTTTTACAAAACTCGAACTGCTCGCGTGTCTCCACTTTTTCCGCTAACAAACGCACGCCTTTATCTTTTAGACGCTGCACATGATCCATCAGCTGCTTCGGGCCAACTTGCAAAATATCGACTTTAATAATATCGGCGAGCGCTTCAAGCGGTTCAAGTTTGGGATTAAACACATAGTCATCGAGTGCGATGCTATAACCCTTATCGCGCAACTTCTGAATCGCACTGAGCAAACTTGGTGTGACATTAACGTCTTCGAGAATTTCGATAATGACTTGATTTTTAGGGAAAAACGGCTGATATTCGCGTAACAACAAACCTTCGGTGAAGTTGATAAACACCTTATGATCGCCGGCAACGTCTTTAATGCCTATGTCACCAAAGGTATGTAGCATCACCTGTGCAGATGCACTGTCGCCGCCGACAATCACCGCATGATAGTCTTCCACATTGGTACGAAACAGCAATTCGTAAGCGAACAGCTGCAACTGACCATTAAAAACCGGTTGGCGACCGACATAGACATCAATCAATTTAGACATTTTTTAACCAGATAAAACAAACAATTAATATAGTCTATACCAAAACTTTACCCTTGTCTCATCCTGTTTAGCCGATCAAACAGGCTTAAACTCATCCGGCATATCAATTTCTTCATCGCCGAAAAGGAATTTTTGCATTTCTTCCATTAGAAAAGTGCGCGCTTTTGGATCCAAACTAGACAAACGATATTCGTTAATCAAAATTGTCTGCTGACCTAACCACTGTTTCCAAGCCTCTTTTGACACGTTTTCAAATACTTTTTTACCCAACTCACCTGGAAAGGGCGGAAAATCCAGCCCTTCCATTTGCTCTTTTATTTTTGCGCACATGACAGTTCTTGCCATTTTATTCTCCTTAGCCAAACGGCTTTTCCTCTAATGTTTTTTCAATCAAAACTTTAATCGGCGCGGGCAGCCCTAAAGTCAACGCCGCCTTTAAATCAAACCATTGCTCGGTTTCATCCTGATCCGACTCGGCAACTTGCGCATTAGCGCGCGCTAAAACCGGCTGAATCATCAAATGATAATGACTAAAGGTATGTTTAATAACCTGCCATTCTAACAAACTATTCAAATCCACCCTACTGAGTAACAGCGCATTCTTCGAATCAAATTGCGGCAAACTATACAACCCACCCCAAATACCCTTGTCCGGGCGGCGTTGTAGAGCAATTTGCTCTTGAGCGTTAAACTTCAGCAGCATCCAAGTTTCACGGGTTGGAATCGTTTTTTTCGCTTTCGGGATCGGAAAATCTTTCACTCGATTACACAACCAGGCCTGGCAGTCGGATTTTAACGGACAATATTCACAACCAGGCCTGGTTCTTGAACATAAACTCGCGCCCAAATCCATCATCGCTTGGGTATAGTCAGCCAGCCGATTATCCGGCACGTCGGCTAATAAAGTTTCCGCCATTTGCCAAAGTTGCGTTTCAACTTTTTTGTCGCCCGGCCAACCTTCAACTGCAAAATAACGACTTAACACCCGTTTTACATTGCCGTCCAAAATCGCATAACGTTGTAGATACGCTTGCGCCAAAATCGCACCCGCCGTTGAACGCCCGATTCCGGGTAGAGCTACAATCTGATCATAGTCTTGCGGAAACTCAGCGCCATATTCAGTCTGAATAATCTGTGCGGCTTTATGCAAATTGCGTCCACGCGCGTAATAACCCAAACCCGCCCAATGCGCCAACACCTCATCGGTTGTGGCATTGGCCAAGGCGTTAATATCGGGGAATGAGGTCATAAAGCGCCGGTAATACGGCATCACCGTTTGCACTTGGGTTTGTTGCAACATGATTTCCGACACCCAAACATGATACGCCGTGCGCGGCTGGTGCCACGGTAAATCATGGCGACCGAATTCATCAAACCAAGTCAACAACTGCTGTGCAAAACTCACCCTGCCCTCCAAGGACAACTTATAGTAAGTCGGTTATACTAGCAGACTTTTCAAAACCTGCTAGAGATCTGCAACATGACCGAAATCGCCGATTCAACTCAACAACCTGAGTCATCTGACCAACCAGGCCTGGTGCGCCGCATCAAAAGTTTCGTGCTGCGCCAAGGGCGTATGTCCAAAGGCCAACAAGCCGCGCTGGAACGCCTGTGGCCGCAATATGGTTTAGAAATTGACGGTGGTTTGCTGGATCTTCAACAACTGTTTGGTCGCGATGCACCCACCTATGTTGAAATCGGTTTTGGCATGGGCACAAGTCTGGCGCAAATGGCGGCGGATAATCCTGATCGCAACTATATCGGCATCGAAGTACATCGTCCCGGCGTCGGCGCATTATGCAAGCTGATCGAAGAACAGGGTTTAAGCAATATTCGGATTTTTAACCACGACGCGATTGAAGTATTAGAAAAGCGTATTCCGTTAAATAGTCTGGCAGGCGTGTATCTATTTTTCCCTGATCCTTGGCACAAAGCCCGCCATAAAAAACGCCGCATCGTGCAAGCAGAATTTGCCGCCAAACTCGCGCAGCATCTTAAAAGCGGCGGCGAATTTCACATGGCGACCGACTGGGAAGATTATGCGTTACACATGATGGAAGTCATGAGCGCCGCGCCGGATTACACCAACGCCGCCGGAGCAGAACAATATATGCCACGCCCCGACTACCGCCCGCTAACGAAATTCGAACAACGCGGCCATCGTTTAGGACATGGGGTTTGGGATTTGATATTTAAGAAAAAATAGATGTTGTTAAACATTTACTTTGAGATCAACAACATAGTGACTACTAATTGATAAACATAAAATGAACGCTAAATGCTATGTGAGGGAATCTTCCACTATCCTCGCCACATTAGCAATTGCTTTAATAGTTTGGTGAACAATGTCGACTTTTATGCCTTTAAATGAGGCCTCAATACCATCAATATTGGATTGAATTAATCCTTTAACCTCATTTGGCATAAAGTCACTCGCAAGCACCGTTTGTATAGCATCATTAAAATCTCCATCTGCCAAAACTAATATATTCTCGCCCTCTCTTTTCAAAAGGTTGGTTAAGCTTTGTAATATCTCATCAGTAAGATTGCAGCATAAGCTAAAAACATCTTCATTCGGCGGATCAAATGTTATTACCTTTTTATGATTATCTATACGCCTTAACGGTCCAGCTATGTAACTCCTCCCCTCTTTTCCAGCATTAATTAAATGGGATCCATCATGAGTCGTTGCATTTCGGCAAAAATAGACGAAATTACCATAGGTTGGTGAAATATCTTTCCAAGAAAAATTTGCTCCTGTGGCGGCCTTGAAAGCATCCTTTAACGATTGGATTGTATTTAAATAGGCACTGAAGAAAAAATTAAGCTTATCTAACTCTTCATTTAACGGATAATCCCGTTTTAAGTCTCTTTGCTCAATAACTTTCGAGAGTTCAATAATTTTTTCTAAGAAAAAACCTAATTCACCAATCTTATTTTTTAAGTTGTTTCCTACAGCTATCTTAAACTGTCTCATGTTGACCTCATCATTAATCAAGAAGACTAGACCAGCAGAACAGTAGTTTGATCACTAAGCCAAGCCTACTGCCAGGGGTCAATTAACAATACCTGTGCATTAACAAAGTCTTTAGTATTGCGGGTCACCAGCGTCATATTGTAATGTTGGGCGGTGGCGCAAATTAACGAGTCTATCACCGGCATTGTTTTTCCCTGTGACTCTAAAGCACCCATCATTAACGCCCAATGTTCGGCTGTTTTTGCGCTAAAGGGTAATTTTCGTTCACCAAATTGTTCGTCTAAATCGGCTAACCATTCGCTCAGTTCGTTTCGGCGTTTGGATGGTGGTAATTTGGCGACACCACGATGCAGTTCAGCCCAGGTGATGCTTGAAATATAAAGTTGGTGCGCTTGTTTTGAGCCAAGCCACGTTAGCACCTTCTCCGCTGGTGCAGTTTTAACTAACTCAGATAACACGCAGGTATCGAGCAGGTAGTTCATAACACGATATCGCGAATAGATTCGTTTGAACGCGCAATGTTTAAGTCTTCACCTTTAGGCGCATTCAGCAGCGTGTCTAACAAGTTACTTTTTTTGCCGCTGATTTGTTCATAGTCTTTTACCGACAGGATCACCGCCACTTCGTTGCCACGGCGTGTAACCAGTTGCGCGCCCTGGGTAATCGCCAAATCAACCACTTCGCTGAAATGGCTTTTCGCTTCTTGAATTTGCCAAGTTTGCATTCTTCACCTCAATCATTTACTAAATAGTCAGACTGACCATCTTAATTCGGATTTATCAGTTAATCAAATAGTTAATTAACTTTCAACTTTATCAAGTTACATATCGTCATTCTGTAGTTTACAAGATCAGGTAGGTGGTTATAGTTTGCCACCAGGCCTGGTTGTCATCTAAAATCATCCATTCATTTATAGATATAGTTAGTTATTAAGGTTTCTCATGTCTCAAAGCCCTATTGTTCTGGTTGATGGTTCGTCTTATTTATTCCGCGCGTTTCACGCGATGCCGCCGTTGACTAACCGCGAAGGCCATCCGACCGGCGCGATTTATGGCGTCACCAATATGATCGGTAAACTGCTGGAAACCTATCAACCGGAACAAATCGCGGTGGTGTTTGATGCCAAGGGCAAAACCTTCCGCAACGATTTATACCCTGAATACAAAGCGCACCGCCCGCCGNNGATGCCGGATGAATTGCGCGTACAAATCGAGCCGATTCATCAAATCGTTAAAGCGCTCGGTTTGCCGTTATTGGTGATTGAAGGTGTGGAAGCAGACGATGTGATCGGCACGCTGGCGGTGCAGGCGACGCAGGCAAAACGTGATGCGCTGATTTCGACCGGTGATAAAGACATGGCGCAGTTGGTGAATGAACATATTACGCTAATTAACACCATGACGGATACGCTGATGACACCGGACAAGGTGGTGGAAAAATTCGGCATTCGGCCTGATCAAATCATCGACTATTTGGCGTTAATGGGCGATAGCTCCGACAACATTCCCGGCATTCCGAAATGCGGGCCGAAAACGGCGGTGAAATGGCTGGAAGCCTATGGCACGATGGATAATCTGATCGCCCATGCCGACGAAATCAAAGGCAAAATCGGCGAAACCCTGCGTGAACATATTCCAAATCTGCCACTTTCGCGCCAACTCACTACCATTCGGATTGATTGCGATTTGCCGATTAACCTGCCGGATTTAACCCGCCAAGCGCCGGATGTCGAGGCACTCAAAACCCTGTTTGCCGAATATGAATTTAAAAACTGGCTGAAACAGTTGGAAGACGGCAAATTGCCGTTTAGCCGCCAACAAAATCATCACGCCAAACCTCAAGCGAAAAGCACCGATCCAAATTCATCAACTCAAGCACCAGGCCTGGTGGCTGACGAAAAACCTGCGTTGCAAAGCGTTTCTGCCGATTACGAAACCATTTTGACCCAAGCGCAACTGGAAGCCTGGCTGAAAAAACTTGAGCAGGCCGAGTTGTTTGCGCTTGATACCGAAACTACCTCACTTGAACCCATGCAAGCGCAGATGGTCGGCATGAGTTTTGCACCACTGCATCATGACAAAATCGAAGCCACCTATTTACCGCTTAAACATGATTATGATGGCGCACCAACGCAATTAAATTTCGATGCCACACTCGCCGCGCTTAAACCGTTACTGGAATCAACCAAACCGCAAAAAGTCGGGCAAAACCTGAAATACGATTGGCACGTTTTCGCTAATCACGGCGTGCATTTACGCGGCATCGCGTTTGATACCATGCTTGAATCTTACGTGCTCAACAGCACCGCCAGCCGTCACAATATGGATGATTTGGCGGCGTATTACCTGCAAAAAACCACGATTAGATTTGAAGACATCGCCGGTAAAGGTAAAAACCAAAAAACCTTTAACCAAATTGAAGTTGAACCCGCCACCACTTACGCGGCCGAAGATGCCGATATTACTTTGCAACTGCATCACGCCTTGCATCCCAAACTGACCCAACAACCAGGCCTGGTGGCGGTATTAAACGAGATTGAAATGCCGTTATTGCCGATTTTGGCCAAGATGGAACGCCACGGCATGTTGATTGATGCCGATTTATTGGCGATTCAAAGCGGCGAGTTAGCGGGCAAAATCCAAACATTGGAAGAGCAAGCTTATCGCGCCGCCGGACAAGAATTTAACCTTGGCTCACCGAAACAACTACAAGAAATCTTGTTTCAGCAACTCGGTTTGCCGGTGATTAAAAAAACTCCGAAAGGCGATCCATCCACCGCCGAACCGGTGTTAGCCGAACTGGCCGAGCAAGGCCACGAACTGCCGAAAATCATTATGCAGCACCGCACCTTAGCGAAACTCAAATCCACTTACACTGACGCGCTGCCAAAACAAATTCAGCCGCAAACCGGACGCGTGCACACCTCGTATCAACAAGCGGTCGCCTCGACCGGACGCCTATCGTCCACCGAACCGAATTTGCAAAACATCCCGATTCGCACTGCCGAAGGCCGCCGTATTCGCCAAGCCTTTATCGCCAGACCGGGTTATGTATTACTCGCCGCCGACTATTCCCAAATCGAATTGCGCATTATGGCGCATTTAAGCGCGGATGCAGGCCTGGTGCAAGCGTTTGCCGAAGGCAAAGACATTCACCAAGCCACCGCCGCTGAAATTTTTGACACGCCGTTGCATGAAGTCACGTCCGAGCAACGTCGCAGTGCCAAAGCGGTGAATTTCGGCCTGATTTACGGCATGTCGGCGTTTGGTTTAGCCAATCAACTCGGCGTCGATCGCGGGCTGGCGCAAGCTTATATCGACCGCTATTTCGCGCGTTATCCGGGTGTCAAAACCTATATGAACACCACCAAAGCGGATGCCAAATATCACGGTTACGTCGAAACCCTGGCGGGGCGGCGTTTATATTTGCCCGACATTAACGCACGTAACGGTCAGTTACGCCAATACGCCGAACGCACCGCGATTAACGCGCCAATGCAAGGCACTGCGGCGGATATTATTAAAAAGGCGATGATTGCGTTGGATAACTGGATTGAGCAGGCGGAGTTTGATATTCGGATGTTAATGCAGGTACACGACGAATTGGTGTTTGAAGTCAAAGTCGATCAGGTGGAGGCGGTGAAACCGCACATCAAGCAGTTAATGGAAAATGCGATGCAACTGGATGTGCCGCTGATTGTTGAAATTGGTCAGGGCTTAAACTGGGACGAAGCGCACTAATTTGTTTGTCGGACTAAAGTCCGACCTACTTATCGTGTAAGCCTTCGTAGGTCGGGTTTTAACCCGACAAGCCGGCTCGCAACCCTAGCTAATAAGGTCTTGCCAATTCTTTTGGCAGGTTTTTATAGCGTTTGTATGACCATTGATATTGCGCCGGAATCAAACGTACACAGTTTTCAACGCCTTGATTTAACGCACTCGCCGCCACCAATTCATCGGTGGAATCCAGGCCTGGTGGCGCATCCAGCAAATGAATAATATAGCCTTCACCTTTCGTTAAGCGTTCTGCGACGATATAAAACAACGGACATTGCGATTTTTGCGCCAACTTTGATACCAAAATCATCGTATTCGCCGGATGGCTAAAAAATGGCGCGACCACACCGCCACTTTTGCCCGGATCTTGATCGGGCAAAATACCAATCACTTCACCATCTTTCAACGCACGTCGCAGACCTTTCACCCCCGACATATCGGTCGGTTGCAGTTTCACGCCGCTGGATTCACGCGCTTGACGCATAAAGACATCCAACGAGCCGATACGCGGCGGGCGATATAAAATACTGGTCGGATACTGTTCGGCCAAATAATGACCGATAATTTCCCAACAACCGACATGTGGTGATAACACCATCACGCCCTTGCCCATCGCAACGGCTTGTGCCAGTTTATCCGCACCGTTTACCGCTTTAATTAACGCCAATTTTTTCGCCTGCGGCCAACACCAAATTGCCCCCAACTCGGTCAAGGTTTTACCGGTTTCAATCAGGCTTTGTTTAACCAAAGTTTGTTGGTCTGCGGCAGATAAATGGGGAAATGCAATCGCAATATTTTTGGCAGAAACTCGTTTGGCGGAATTATTGGTTTTCCATAACAGCCAGCCGATAAAAGCGCCTATGCGATGTTGATTTGGTAACGAAAACCACGAAAACAAGCGGATTAAACCACGAAATAACGCGCCTTGAATCGGCTGTTGATCGTCAGACTTTTTCATTGTTACGCCTCGTCCGTGTCTTGATTCAGCACCAGTCCTGCTGCGCCGGCATGATTATCATCGGCAATTAACGGCTGCATTGCCGTCCACAAATTCGCATACAAATGTTTATTACGGCGTTCTTCGTCTAACAACAGTTGTTTGAAATGCTGGCGCGCTTGCGGTTTGGCATAACACGCCGGGCAATTATCCGGAATCACCGGCAGATTGGCCGCTTCGGCAAACGCACGAGTTTGATTTTCACGTACCCGCACAAACGGTCGAATAATACGCACATCTTCATCGTTATTTAGATAATGCGCTTTCATGGTGCGCAACTGACCGGCGTTAAACGCCGACATTAAAAAACTTTCCGCCAAATCGTCTAAATGTTGTGCCAACGCCAGCACGTTGTAGCCTTCCCGCCGACAAACGGTATAGAGTTTGCCGCGTTTTTGCCGCGAACAAAAACTGCAAAACGAATCACCTTTCATGTGTTTATCCGCCAGCGCCACCAAGTCTTCCGATTCATAAAAATACGGCACATTAAGTTCGGCTAAAAAGCCTTTTAACGGCGATGGATCAAACCCCGGAATTTCCGGATCAATCGTACAAGCGGCCAGCTCAAACTTCACCGGCGAATGGCGTTGCAAATGTTTCAACACCATCAATAACGCCAACGAATCCTTACCACCGGATAAACCCAACAACACCCGATCACCGGGGCGAATCATTTTAAACTGCGCAATCGCGCGCCCGACCGGCTGCAAAATCGCCTTCGGTGGTTTAATAACGGTTTGTTTAGCGGTTTCGTTAACCGGTTTGTCTTGTTGCTCTACACTGTCCATTTGTTATCCCATCACCAGGCCTGGTAGTTTTTGATACAAAATAAATAAGCCCATGAAAATCAGGAAGCTGGCGAAAATTCGACGCAAAAGTTGTTGGTCAAAATGATGGCTGACTTTATGCCCCAACCAGCCGCCAAGAATGCCGATAAGGGTGAATTTAATAATAATACCCCAATCCAGCGCGAGGCTTTGCGCGGCTAAAACGTCCAAATAAACCGCAAAACCGGCAAAGGATTTAATCGCGATAATCACCAAGCTGGTACCAACCGCCAGCCGCATCGACAGCCCACCCAATAATACCAGCGCTGGAATAATGAGGAAGCCGCCGCCAACACCCACCAGTCCTGTTACCGCACCGACGACTAAACCATCGGCGACAATTTTATAAGCGGCACGTTGTTTGGGCGGGGCGGATAAATCCACCGGCTTAAACATCAAATACGCCGCGCTAAGCATGAGCGCAGCGAAAATCAGCATTTGAATTACGCCATCAATAAAATGCGCTAACCAGGCACCAAATACTGCACCCACCAGGCCTGGTAAACCAAACCAAGCCACCATGCGCCAATCAATCGTTTTTTGACGTGCGTAAGGAATCGCCGAAATCAGTGAAATCACACCAACGATCATTAATGAACCGGCCATCGCCACTTTTGGATCTTGACCGACCAGATAAACCAAAACCGGCACGGTGAGAATTGAGCCGCCGGAGCCTAATAAGCCCAAACTCAAGCCAATTAATAACGCACCAAGCCAAGCTAATATCATGCTGTTTTCCTTGTGAGCAAAACGCCCGATTCAATATGATGACTATACGGAAACTGATCAAACAACGCCGAAGCGGCTAAATCATGAGTTTGTAACAGGGTTTCTAAATCACGCGCCAAGGTTTCCGGGTTGCAGGAAATATACAAAATATGCTCAAACTGCGCAGATAACTGGCGGGTTAAATCATCCAAACCGGAACGCGGCGGATCAACAAAAATTGTACGAAAGTTATAGTCATTTAAATCTATCTCGGCCAACCGATTAAACTCGCGCCCTTGCAGAGCTTGCGCCACTTCCTCTGCCGCCATTTTAATGACTTGGACGTTTGCCACTTGATTTTGCTGCAAATTAAACTGTGCCGATTTTACCGAGGTTTTAGAAATTTCGGTCGCCAATACCTTAGAATACAAATCGGCCAACGCAATCGAAAAATGACCATTGCCGCAATACAGCTCTAATAAATCGCTGGATTTATCAGCATTGATACGGCGCGTTTGTTCACGCGCCCAAGCCAACATATTCTGCGCCATCTGCGCATTCGGCTGGGTAAAAGAGTTTTCGATTTGCTGAAAAAACCAGGCCTGGTGGTCGGCGGCTAAACGCTCCATTACCCAGTCCTGCGCTAATAGGATTTTTTGTTTACGACTGCGACCGATAATATGGTTAATCGGCAAGGAATCACGCAAAGTTTGTGCTGCCGACAACCAGGCCTGGTCGTCGAGTTTTTTGCGGTAAATCAACGTCACCAACATTTCACCGCTGAGCGTAGCGAGAAAGTCGATTTCAAATAAACCGTTTTTTAAGATGTCGTTGGTCGAAATGGCGGCTAATAATGGCTGCATTAAATCCGCAATCGGTTTGGCCGCCATTGGACAGAATTCGATCTCCACCGGACGCGAAGGGTTGGCCGGATCAAACATCGCATAAAAAAGCCGCTCGGCGGTATGCCAAATACGAAACTCGGCACGCTGACGATAATGTGCGGTGGGCGAGGCAAAAACCTGCAAGTTCGACGCCATTTGCGGCATTAAACCGATCAAACGCTGCTGTTTGTCTGCCAGTTGTTGTTCATATTGTTCCGGAAAAACCTGACACAGCACACGTCGCCCCTTTTATTACTTATTCAAACAAAACGCGTATTATACCCTCTCCCAACCCTCGATAAAAACTTAGGCTCAGCTGCCTTTCTTCTGAAATGAAAAAAACATAAACCATATTATTTTTCATAAAAAATGATTTTAATCACTTTTAATCCGCACTTTAGTTGTTTACATAAAATACTACTCCCCATAGAATACGCTGGCGCATTTAATTACAGATTAATACTAAATAATAAGGAGATGCAGATATGAAGTTAAGAAGTTCTTTAACCGCATTATTGGCGGTTGTGTTAATGGCAACAGCACCAGCAAGCCAATCAGCTGATTTTAGTTTAAACGCAGGCGGTGGTTTTTTGCTTGACCTCTCTAATCGAGTGCACGGTGAAAAAGGTGGCTTTGTTAATATTAACTACAACCGTGAAGAAACGGATTACTATCTTTACAACTTTACCTACGGAAGTGAAAAGGCAGCCTACAATGCCTATGGTTTTGGAATAAATTTCAATATGCCGGTTGTCTCAACTCTCGATGTTTTTGCCGGTGTAGGTTATGGCATAGCTTCTTTTACTAGTGAAAATATGAGATATGAAGACACCGAGTCGGGTATGACTTACCAAGTTGGCGCAAGCTATAAACTTTTTGATGGCTTTGCAATTAACGCACGTTATCTAAATCGTCCTGAATTCTTTGATGAAGGTGGGGCAGCAATTAGCGCAGGGATTTCTTTCCTTTATTAACCGCCCAAAGCACAAAGCGGTGATTCAAACACTTTGTGCTTCCAAAAAAATCTGCGTTATTTAAATATCAGCTGACTCAAATCAACACTAACTCTTGATACGAAACTCTAACGTCAGCACAAAAAACCCTTACAATACACAACCTTAAATCATCCACTCGCTTTTATGCCACAAAGGACTACGTTTGACCTCACTTGCTTTTACCACCCTAAATCTTCATCCTGACCTGCTTTCTAACCTCGACAGCCTGCAATATCACCAAATGACCGAAATCCAGGCACAAAGCTTGCCGCACATTTTGGCCGGCAAAGATGTCATTGCACAGGGCAAAACCGGCTCGGGCAAAACCGCCGCGTTTGGCCTCGGTTTGTTAAACCAACTCGAAGCAAAAAACTTTAATGTGCAGGCGTTGGTGCTCTGTCCAACCCGTGAGCTGGCAGATCAAGTAGCAGAAGAAATTCGTCGGCTGGCACGCCGTTTACAAAATATTAAGGTGATGACCTTATGCGGCGGTATGCCGATGGGTGTGCAACTCAGCTCGCTACAACAAGGGGCGCACATTATTGTTGGTACACCGGGGCGGATTGAAGAACACTTGCGTAAACAAACCCTCAATTTGGATGATTTAAAAGTATTTGTATTGGATGAAGCGGATCGTATGTTGGATATGGGTTTTCAACCTGCGCTGGATGCGATTATCGAGTTTCTGCCTACTTCACGTCAAAACTTGCTTTTTAGCGCCACTTTCCCGACTCAAATAGAGCAGATCGCGACACGCATTATGCAAAATCCGTTACGAATTGAAGTGGAGTCGCAACACGATCACAGCAGCATTGCGCAACACTTTTACCAAGTGGACACGCCCGAACAGCGTTTGACCGCCTTGCGTTTGGTATTGTTACAAACACGCCCACAATCCAGTGTGGTGTTTTGTAATACCAAAAAAGATGCCCAAATGGTCGCCGAGGCTCTACAGCAAGCAGGTTTTAGTGCCGAAGCCTTGCATGGTGATTTGGAACAACGTGATCGTGATCAAACGCTGATTCAGTTTGCCAATAAAAGCATTGCAGTGTTGGTGGCCACCGATGTGGCGGCGCGCGGTTTAGATATTGATGCGTTGGATGCGGTGATTAACTTCCATTTGGCGCACGACCCGGAAATTCATGTGCATCGCATTGGTCGAACCGGACGCGCGGGCAGCAAAGGCATGGCGGTCAGCTTTATCAGTGACAAAGAAAGCTACAAAGTCGCCGTATTGGCAGAGTATTTGGATCAAGAGATTATCGCTGAACCCTTGCCGCCATTGAGTTTGCTAAAGCAACCGCCATTACAAGCTGAAATGCTGACGCTGCAAATTGATGGCGGCAAAAAAGACAAACTGCGTCCCGGTGATATTGTCGGTGCGTTAACCGCCGATGGGGTGTTATCTGCCGACCAAATTGGCAAAATAAAAGTCACCGATATTCGTTCGTATGTCGCCGTGCAGCGCCCCCTAGCTAAAATCGCACTAAAACAGCTTGGCGCAGGTAAACTCAAAGGCAAAAACTTCCGCGCACGGTTGTTGTAGTTGTACACAACAAGCGACCGTTTTAGGTAGGTCGGACTTTAATACGACAACTGCCAAAAAAATCCTGGCTGGTTTGTCGGGTTAAAACCCGACCTACTATACAAAGCTACATTGTGTAACGTCGTTGCACTCCACACCATGACTGCGGTTTGTCATCCTGAACGCAGTGAAGGATCTTGTGAGGGTTGTACAGTCGGTTAAAGATCCTTCGGCTTTGCCTCAGGATGACATTTTCATGGTAGGTTGCGTAATTGCAAACCACTAATCAGTTCATAAATCGTTTTAATCTCAAACGGTTTAGTAATATAACCATCAAAACCTAAACGTTTACTTTGCTCAATTTGACTGTCTTCTGCATTCGCACTCATTGCATAAAATTGGGTGTTCAACGTTTGTAAATCGTGCTGTGATTTAAGGTGCGCTAAGGCTTCATCACCATTCATTCCCGGCAAATTAATATCCATAAACACAACATGCGGTAACCAACGCTTTGCTTGATCAATGCCGTTTTCTGCTGAAGGCGCAATTTTTAACTCAACCCCATCCATCCCTTCAAAAATGTCGGACATCAACTGCATATTGGCGCTGTTATCTTCGATATACAGCACGCGTAAGCGCTGATTAGCAGCCACTATCGGTGTTTCAACTACGGGTAACGCAACAAACTCGGTCATCGTCTCAACTTGTTCCGTCGGCATGAATGTTTTATTAAGTGGCAAACCAACTCTAAACTCAGTGCCGACCCCGAGTTCGCTGCTCACTTCGATATAACCTTGCATCTGCTCAACCAATTCTTTGGTGATGGTTAAACCTATACCACTGCCTTCAATACTAGAGCTTTCATGGCCTAACCGATTAAACGGTTCAAATAATTGCTCAAGGTGCTCTGCGGCAATGCCCACGCCACTGTCTTGAACGGACAATTCCCAATAGGTTTTTCCGTCTCGCTGAGCCAATCGACAGGTCAGTTTGATAAAGCCGTTTGGTTTGTTGTATTTAATGGCATTACTGATTAAATTCAGTACAATTTGTTTGACGCGCAACCGGTCGGCTATCACTTCTTCTTCGCTGGTTAATGCCTCAATATCCAGCTGTATGCCACGCTCCATCAGATTCGACTCAACTAAAGCCATCGCCTCTTTGATCACGCCTTTTATTTTGATCGGCTGTAAATTAATGGTGATTTTGCCGCTTTCAAACTTGGCGAACTCCAAAATGCCATTAATTAGCTGTAACAAATGCAGTCCGCTGGATTTGATGGTCTCGACTTTACTTTTTTGGGTTTCAGTTAAAGGCGAAATTTCTAATAACTGCGAAAAACCGATAATCGCGTTAAGCGGTGTACGTAACTCATGACTCATCGATGATAAAAATTCTGACTTAGCTTTATTCGCTTGCTGCGCCACTTGTTTGTCATGCTGTGCTTCATTTAAAGCCTTTTGCAGTGATTCACGTAATTCCACAATTAAGGTTATGTCTTGTCGAATAGATAAGTACTCAATCAACTCGTTGTTTTGGTCGAGGATCGGAATAATGTAAGACATCACATAATAATTAGAGCCGTCTTTGCGCAAGTTTTTAATTTCGCCACGCCAAATTTCTTTGCTTTGGATGGTTTGCCACAAATCTTTAAACACGGATTTCGGCATGTCCGGATGTCTGACAATGCTGTGCGGCTGACCAATCAGTTCCTGAGCGCTATAACCACTGATCTGACAAAAGTTGTCGTTCACATCAATGATATTGCCGAACTTATCGGCTCGCGACATGATCAAGGTTTTATTAATCGCCAATTCTAAATATTTAAGGTTAAAAATCAGGTTATAGGTTTTTTGCAATAACTGGTTAAAGTAGCGCGACATTTGCCCAATTTCGTCTTCTCGCAACACCTCAACGGCTTGGTCATACTGTTCGGTTTTTATAATGTTATTAATCGTGGCGGTCATATTACGCATCGGTTTAAGCACACTGACACGTAATAGGCCGATTTGAACCAAGCCCATTAAAACAACCACCGAAAATAACGCCAGAAAAATCCACGCAATTTGCATCATCAATGACCAGGCCTGGTCACGCAACATGCCTTCAGGGACAGCAATTAAATGGAATGCACGTAACTGCCCTTGTTCATCCAAAATCGACTTGGTCTGATAATACCAACCATCACGTTGCATTAAGACACCGTCGTTAATCTCAGTCGATTGAAATACCCAATCAGAAAATTGGCGTTGAGCGAAATAGTCGCCATTGTCGATTACAAACCGTCTCGGCTGAGCATCTAACGGTTGTGTCGCGTCTTGCTCAAACACATAATACTCAACCCCATCCGCCTTAAATTCATTCACAATCTGTTTAAGTCCCTGCGAAATCGTCATATAACCGATTACTTCCGACAGGCTACCTAACTCCATCACAGGTTGAATCGTGATCACCCGAAACACATTGCCATACCCGCCTTTATCGACTCGGGTTACGGCTTTTTTCTCCCGCATCGCTTGCCGAATCATCGCGTGATCGGTGACATTCTGGCCATAAGACTCTATCGCATAGGATCTAAATAAGGAGCGTCCATCGTGGGTAATCGCATGGAATGCATAATTCACAAAACCGGTCCAATAGGCGTATTGATCACGCAAATTAGCCAGTTCAGTAATCAACGGCTGACGTTCTTCATACGTCAATGCTTCACGAATAACCGAGGAGTTAGCTAGCGAAATAGCCACGGCATGCAAGATTTTGAATTTTTTATCCAGTCGTTCGTCTAATAACAACGCCTGATTTTGTTGGTGTTTGTGAGTCACTTTATCTAAATAATAGGCATGGACAAAAAACAGCGAAATCAACCCTACCGCAAATAACAGCAGTAAACTGAAACTAAATAATTGCAGGTTTTTTTTCAGTAGGGCGTTTTTCATCCGTTATGCCTTAGACTTAATCACGATACAGTTCACAGATTTCTTGTACACGAGGTAATACCTTAATAAAGACATCAACCAACTCCGGATCAAAGTGTTCGCCTTTTTCTCGTTCAATCAGTTGCAGCGCTTGTTCAACCGTCCAAGCTTTTTTATACGGGCGCACTGAAGTTAAGGCATCAAACACATCCGCTATTGCCACAATCCGCCCGCTCAGCGGAATTTGTTCGCCTTTTAAGCCGTGTGGATAACCTTTGCCGTTATATTTTTCATGATGGGTAAGGGCAATTTCATACGCCATTTCTAACAGCGGAGAATCGGCATTAGATAAAATCTCTGCGCCGATTTTGACGTGATTTTGCATAATCAGAAACTCTTCATCACTCAGTTTGCCGGGTTTGAGCAAAATCGTATCAGATACGCCGATTTTGCCAACATCATGCATCGGTGATGCAACTGAAATCAGACGGCAAAAATCTTGATCCATCCCCAGCTCTTCGGCGATGGCTTGGGCAAACAAACTGACGCGTTTAACGTGGTTGCCGGTTTCATTATCACGATATTCCGCCGCGCGCCCTAAACGGTATATCATTTCCAGCTGCGCTTTTTCCAACGCCTGGGTGCGTTGTTGCACCTTCATTTCCAGGGTTTTATTTTCTAATTTCAATGCTTGTTTTAAATGCCAGTTTTCTAAATGAATCGCCACGCGTTTAAGCAATTCGGTGCGATTAAACGGCTTGGTAATGTAATCACTCGCTCCAGCCTCTAATGCACGCACTCGACTGTCTTCGTCGGTTTGCGCCGTCAGCATAATAATCGGCGGGATAACATCCTTTGCCACCAATTGTTTAAACAAAGCCAATACTGAAAAGCCGTCCATCAACGGCATATTGATATCCAACAACACTAAATCAAAGGTTTGGTTTTGCACAATATGACTCAGCTCCAACGACTTGGTAATGCTGGTCAAATTGCTGTAGCCATCCGATGCTAAAGTGGCTTCAATCACATCAATATTGGTTTGATTATCATCCACGATCAGAAACTTAGATTGGCTGATATTTACTGACAACTGTTCCATTACATATTCACTTCGTTAGTAACTTATTTTTAGCGCCTCGATAAAGGCAGGCCTGGTGCTCTGCTTTTATGTGAATTATAGGCTGTGCACAAGCCGAATTTTGACATTCTTTCATAGGCAACTCGGTCAAACAAGGCAAAAAAATTAGTTACTTTAAATAATCTTTTTTATTTCTTGTAATCAAAACTGCAGGCTGGCCGAGCTCAACCACCATTTTTCTTATCCTAGCGGTTTAGTCGGCCTTTTTCGTTTTAGTTGGTAAATTAGGTTAAAATATCCGACCTTTGATTTAACAAAAACGGAATTGGTTATGAGTCCTCGCCTGCAACGTATCGCCCAATTAAAACAGCTGCTCACTGAGCGTGTCGTGATACTTGATGGTGCCATGGGTACCATGATCCAGAACTTAAATCTGACCGAAGACGATTTCCGTGGTGAACGTTTTGCCGATTATCACATGGATATTAAAGGCAATAACGATATTCTGGTGCTGACCAAGCCGGAGGTGATTCGCGACATCCATTTAAGTTTTCTGCGCAAAGGCGTGGATATTCTGGAAACCAATTCCTTTAACGCTACCACCATTGCGCAAGCCGATTACGATATGGAATCGCAGGTGCGTGATATTAATATTCACGC
>DIJW01000222.1:22191-26467 GCA_002421475.1 Thiomicrospira sp. UBA5634
ACAAGACGAAGACGGTAAACCGCGTTTTGTCGCCGGGGTGCTTGGGCCAACAAACCGCACCGCCTCTATCTCACCGGATGTAAATGATCCGGGTTTCCGTAATACCCATTTCGATGAATTGGTCGAAGCTTATGTAGAAGCGACAGAAGCCTTACTCGAAGGTGGCGCGGATGTCATTCTGATCGAAACCATTTTCGACACCCTCAATGCCAAAGCAGCCATCTTTGCGGTTAAACAAGTCGAAGACGCACTCGGTGAAGAAATTCCAATTATGATCAGCGGTACGATCACCGACGCTTCCGGCCGAACTTTATCCGGCCAAACCACCGAAGCGTTTTACAATGCAGTGCGTCATGCTAAACCACTCAGTATCGGTTTGAACTGTGCGTTAGGGCCGGAAGAATTACGTCCTTATGTCGAAGAGCTCAGCCGAATTTGTGAAACCTATGTTTCGGTGCATCCGAATGCCGGCTTGCCGAATGAATTTGGCGAGTACGATGAAACCCCAGAACAAATGGCGAACGAAATCCAAACTTGGGCACAAAACGGTTGGTTAAACATTATCGGCGGTTGTTGTGGCACCACACCGGATCACGTTGAAGCGATGGCAAAAGCCGCACAAACTTATCCGCACCGCCAAATCCCGCAGCTAAAGGTTGAATGTCGTTTATCCGGTTTAGAGCCGATGAATATTAACGACAACACACTGTTTGTGAATGTCGGCGAACGTAATAACGTCACAGGTTCTGCCTTGTTTAAGCGTCTGATTATTGAAGACAACTACGAACAAGCGGTCGAAATCGCGGTTAAGCAGGTGAATGACGGCGCGCAAATTATCGACGTCAATATGGACGAAGGCATGTTGGATGCCAAAGCCTGCATGACCCGTTTCTTAAATATGCTTGCCGGAGAACCGGATGCGGCGCGCGTGCCGATTATGATTGACTCCTCCAAATGGGAAGCGATTGAAGCGGGCTTAAAATGCATCCAAGGTAAAGGCATCGTCAACTCGATTTCGCTGAAAGAAGGCGAAGCCAACTTCTTGGCGCAAGCTAAGTTAATCCAGCGTTATGGCGCGGCGACGATTGTGATGGCGTTTGATGAAGACGGCCAAGCGGATACCTTTGCACGCAAAAAAGAAATCTGTAAACGTTCGTATGATTTGTTGGTAGCCAACGGTTTTCCGCCGGAAGACATTATTTTTGACCCGAATATTTTTGCGGTCGCCACCGGCATTGAAGAACACAATAACTACGCAATGGACTTTATTAACGCGGTGGATTGGATTAAACAAAATCTGCCACATGCCATGGTATCCGGCGGCGTATCCAACGTATCGTTTTCATTCCGTGGCAATAATCCGGTACGTGAAGCGATTCACTCGGTTTTCCTCTACTTCGCGATTCAAAAAGGCATGGATATGGGCATCGTTAACGCCGCACAAATGGCGGTGTATGACGACCTCGACCCAGAGCTGAAACAAGCGGTAGAAGACGTTATTTTGAATAAAGATAACGGTGCGGCGGATCGTTTACTGGAAGTGGCGGAAAAATTCCGCGGCGACGGCTCAGTACAAGGCAAAAAATCCGACACCGCTTGGCGTGAAGCAACCGTAGAAAAACGGCTTGAACACGCGCTGGTGAAAGGTATTACCGACTTTATTGAAGCCGATACCGAAGAAGCGCGCACCACCCTTGGTTCACCGTTGCAAGTGATCGAAGGGCCGTTAATGGACGGTATGAACGTGGTCGGTGATTTATTTGGCGCGGGCAAAATGTTCTTGCCGCAAGTGGTCAAGTCGGCGCGCGTGATGAAACGTGCAGTGGCCTATTTACAACCGTTTTTAGAAGCGGAAAAGTCCAACGGTCAAGCCAAAGGCAAAATTGTGATGGCGACGGTGAAAGGCGATGTGCATGACATCGGCAAAAACATTGTTGGCGTGGTGTTGCAGTGTAATAACTTTGAGGTGATTGACCTCGGCGTGATGGTGCCGGCGGAAAAAATTCTCGACACCGCGCTACGTGAAGGCGCTAACGTGATCGGTTTATCCGGTTTAATTACCCCATCGCTAGAAGAAATGGTGCATGTGGCGAAAGAAATGCAACGTCGCGGCATGAATATTCCTTTACTGATTGGCGGCGCGACCACCTCCAAAGCACACACAGCGGTCAAAATTGAACCGCAATATCAGCATCCGGTAGTGTATGTAAAAGATGCCTCACGTGCGGTGGGGGTGGCGCAAAGCCTGATTTCTAACGAATTAAAGGCGGATTTCGCCGCCAAAATTCGTGAAGAATATGTGCAACTGCGCGAGGAACGCAAAGCACGTGCGTCGCAAGTGAAACGTACGCCGCTGAATAAAGCACGTGAAAACCCGATCCCGATTGACTGGTCAAGTTATACGCCGCCGAAACCGAGCTTCCTTGGCACCAAGGTGTTTAATGATATTGCGCTCGAAGACTTATTGCCGCGCATTGATTGGTCACCGTTTTTCCAGTCGTGGGATTTACATGGTCTGTATCCGCGTATTTTGGACGACAAAATTGTCGGTGAAGAGGCGCGTCGCGTATTTGCCGATGCCAAAACCATGCTGCAACAGATTATCAATGAAAAATGGCTGACCGCGCGTGCGGTGATCGGTTTTTATCCTGCCAATGCGGTGGGCGATGACATTGAGCTGTATAGCGACGATTCGCGCGAGAAAGTATTAACCCGTCTGCATAATTTGCGCCAACAGGCGGAGAAAAAACCCGGTCAATACAATCAATGTCTCAGTGATTACATTGCGCCGAAAGCATTTAAACAAGCACCAGGCCTGGTGCTGCAAGATTATATTGGTGCATTTGCAGTCACTGCCGGTATTGGCATCGACGAACATATCGCACGTTTTGAAGCCGCGCATGACGACTATCAAGCGATTATGCTGAAAGCCTTAGCCGATCGTTTAGCCGAAGCCTTAGCTGAACACATGCATGAGTTGGTGCGTAAACAATACTGGGGTTATGCGGCGGATGAAAACCTGAGTAATGAAGAATTGATCAAAGAACAATATCGCGGCATTCGCCCTGCGCCTGGTTACCCGGCCAACCCTGAACATACCGAAAAAGGCACACTTTGGTCATTGCTCAAACCGGAAACAGCAATCGGGCTGGAACTCACCTCCAGTTATGCTATGACGCCCACGGCGGCGGTATCCGGTTGGTATTTCGCCCATCCCGACAGCAAGTATTTTGGCGTCGGCTCCATTGGCCGTGATCAAGCCGAAGACTATGCCCATCGCAAAGGCTGGACAATCCAAGAAGCAGAAAAATGGCTCGCACCAAACTTGGGTTACGACCCGGAAGACTTTGCTTAAAATTATGCAACTTCAAGCCTACACGTTCGCCGACACTACTGAAATTAAAGACTTAGTTACGCGAACGTTTAGCGATTCAGAAGGAGTTGACGAGGGCAAACTGATTGGTAATTTGGCGTTTGAACTACTGACCGAAACACCAGAGAAAGACGTGTTTTGTTTTATTGCCAAGGAAAACAACGCGATTATTGGCTGTATTATTTTTTCGCGCTTGATTTTTGTGCGCGACATACAGGTTTTTATCCTCGCGCCGGTGGCTATTGCTACTGAGTTTCAACGTCAGGGCATCGGTCAAAAACTTATTCGGTTTGGATTACAGACTTTAAAACTAAATGGCATTGAACTGGCACTGACCTACGGTGATCCTAACTATTATTGCAAAGTCGGTTTTCAACCGATTAGTGAACAACACATTCCTGCCCCGCTTAAACTCACCTATCCACACGGTTGGTTAGCGCAATCCTTAACCAACAACCCTATTCCAAAGATTAACGAAAAACCAAAATGTGTTCGCGCGCTGGCCAAACCCGAATATTGGTAAACGCGTTTTTCACAAATTACGCCCATAAAAAAGGCTGGGAATCCCAGCCTTTTTCGTTTGTAGCGGTGCGATGCTTTGGTTGTCGGCGATAGTCTTTTTTCGATTTATGCCCCACTGATTTACCGCCAAAAAGTTGCATCATGTCCATAAACACGACATTACGTTGTTGTTGGTGTTTTGCTTTACGTTTAGCCATGTTGACCTCCTTAATTTGTGGAGCGCATTATAGGGCTAACGCGCTGAATTTAAAGACCTATTTTTAGTTTTTTTAAAATATTTTTAGCCACCAGGCCTGGTTGTTGTTACATTAACCGCACACGCGAATAAAAACAGAATCTGGAGGATGACATGCTTAAGGTGACGGTCAATGGAAAAACGGT
>DIJW01000210.1 GCA_002421475.1 Thiomicrospira sp. UBA5634
TGATCAAACAACCAGGCCTGGTTGTCGCTGGTTTGCGCCATTTGTTGTGCAAAACCGGCTTGCGACGGACTAAAGTCGGTACCAAACCATTGAGTATCGGAGGCTGCAGCGTGAATATTGACACTTAAACCTTGACCAAAACCAAGTTCGCAAGCGGTGGCGGTTGGTGGCAACGCAATGCCCGCATCTAACAACGCTAACTTAACGTTTAGCGGATTGAGTTCTTTAAAATAGCCGTAGGTGTAATCCACTTCGGCGGCATAACCTGCGCTCCAATTTGCCATGGGTTTTCCTCTTTTAGTTATTTTTGTCTGATTTAATTTAGCTGACTTTCCAATATTTCCCAACGTGCAAACGCCTGTTCCAATTCAGTTTCTTTGGCGCTTAATTCTGCCAGCGCCGCTTGAACTTTGGCATCGTCTTGTTGATAAAAACTTGGGTCAGAAATTTGCGCATTTAATGCTTCTAGGGTTTGTTCCAAGGTTTCAATCAAGCCCGGCAAACTATCGTATTCGCGCTGATCTTTAAAACTGAGTTTTTTGGCTTTGGCAGGCGTCGGCGTGGCGGCCGGTTTCTCAACCGATTCGGCGAGCTTTTCAGTTTGCGGCATATTTTTTGTGGCGGTTTTTCCATCAATAGCAGGGCGCTGGCGTAACCAATCGTCATAACCGCCGACATATTCATTCACCAGGCCTGGTGCATCAAATACAATCGAGCTGGTGACCACATTATTTAAAAACGCGCGGTCATGGCTGACGATTAATACCGTACCGGGATAGTTCATTAACAGATCTTCCAATAACTCGAGGGTTTCAACATCCAAGTCGTTGGTCGGTTCGTCAAGAATCAGCAGGTTAGACGGTTTGGCGAATACTTGCGCCAATAACAAACGATTGCGTTCACCGCCGGATAACGATTTAACTGGCTGGCGTGCGCGATCCGGTGCGAATAGGAAATCGCTCAAATAACCGATAATGTGTTTGCGTACGCCGTTGATTTCAACATGGTCGCTCGAATCCATCACGTTTTCCGCGACACTAAGTTCGTCGTTCAGTTTGGCGCGATGCTGATCAAAATAAGCGATTTGTAAATTCGTGCCTAAAGTTACTTTGCCGTTTTGCGGCTGAATTTTGCCGAGTAACAACTGCAATAAGGTCGATTTACCGCAACCGTTCGGACCGATTAAACCCACCTTATCGCCACGCACAATCAGGCTGGAGAAATCTTTGACGATCTGCTGGTTTGGCCAAGCAAACGACAGGTTTTCGACTTCGATGACTTTTTTGCCCGAGGATTCACCGAGATTCACTTGTAGGTTAGCTTGACCTTGCTGACTGCGACGAGCTTGACGTTCTAAACGCAGTTTTTCTAATGCGCGTACGCGGCCTTCATTGCGGGTGCGGCGCGCTTTAATCCCTTGGCGAATCCAGACTTCTTCTTGCGCGAGTTTTTTATCAAACTCGGCATTGGTTTTGGCTTGAGAATCCAGCTGCGCTTGTTTGCGTTCCAAGTAGGTTTGGTAGTTGCATTCCCAGTTGTAAAGTTGACCGCGATCCACCTCAACAATGCGGGTAGCCAAAGCTTGCAAAAACGCGCGATCGTGGGTGATAAACACCAGCGAACAACGCAGGTTTTTTAAGAAACCTTCCAGCCATTGAATCGACGGAATATCTAAATGGTTGGTGGGTTCGTCGAGCAATAAAATATCCGGTTCTTGCACCAAGGCTTGTGCTAATAATACGCGGCGTTTCATACCGCCGGATAACGCCGAAAACTCGGCATCCGCCGGTAAATCGAGTTTGGATAAAATCGTTTCGACGCGCTGGTTAAGTTCCCAGCCGTTTTGATCATCAATTTGTTGTTGTAGATCATGCAGTTTATTCAGCGCGGCGTCAGAATAGTCCTCACTCAGCAGCAAAGTTTGTTGATGGTAAGCTTCTAATAACGGGCCAAAATCGCCTAAACCTTCTGCGACCACATGGAACACCGAACCGATCACGTCATGCGGCACTTCTTGTTGTAATTTAGCGATATGCACACCGTCTTGAATAATGCGGGTGCCATCATCCGGTTTAATTAAACCCTCAATCACTTTTAATAAGGTCGATTTACCTTCGCCGTTACGGCCAACGATACACACGCGTTCGTTCGGTTCGATTTGGAAAGTGATTTTGTCTAGCAGCGGTGCGGCGCCAAAACTTAAACTGACATCGCGTAAAAATAATAAAGCCATGAGGTTCTCGATTAATTAAGTGGGGCTATTTTAGCAAGTCTGTGCGTGCCGTGCGCGCTTATGCGTTAAGGCGCAGCTTTGCGATAACTCAAGACAATGTTTTTGCTTGAGTGAATCGGAAACAGTTCAATTTTGCCGATAGATTCGAAGTGTTTAATCACTTTAAGGGTGGGTTCAGGTGAACTTTGCCAAAGGTTAAACAGCACCAGGCCTGGTGCTCGCAGTTGTTGGCATAAGGCATCTAAAAAAGCCGCTTCGGTAAAAGGTTGCGGAATACCTTGCGCGTCAAAAATATCAACAATAACGGCGTCATAACCCATGCCTTGATGTTGCACAAATTCGGCGGCATCGGCGGTAATGGTTTTAATACGCTGATCTATCGGCAGATGAAAATAGTCATGTGCAATATCTATCACACTGCGGCGTAAATCCACCAGCGTCATATCCAGTTTGGGGTGGCTGATAAACAATTTGCTGGCGAGCGTCGCGCCACCGACGCCAAGCATTAACAGACGTTTGATATTGTGCTGATAATGAAACGCGTCCAGTTTTTGCTCCATTACCTGTTGATATTCAAATGCCAAACTAAACGGCGCTTGAAAAAAGTAACGGCTTTGTTTGACGGCGGTGTCAAAATGCAAACTGCGGCAAATCGGGCTGTCGATGACCTGGATCAAACCGTGTTCATCACGTTCACTATGCACAATTTCACCGCCGTAACGCTGTTTCGGCGTAATGGTTTGGCGCGAAAAACGAAGTTTGTTTAATAAACTCATGCTGGCAGGCTCGACTTAATTATGCTGTAGGCTCATTGATTCGCCCACCACAAACGCGCGCGTAATCCCCAGCTTGAACTTAAACCGACTTCGACAAATGCAATATTACCGTCTTTATCGACAATAAAATCCGCCGGAACTGCACGTGCGCCGTAAAGTTCAAATAATCGACCATCGTGATCGTTAATAATTAAACCTGTGTTCATGCCGTGTTCGGCGGCGTAATCCAGCAACGTTTGATCATCGCCTGAGCGGGTGGCGATGCTGATGACACGGTAATCCTTGGCGATATCTTCTATCCCATCACGTGAAAAGGTGCAAATCGGGCACCAAGTTGCCCAAAAGTGAATTAACACCGCTTCACCTTGCAGATCGACTAGTTTAAGCGCTTCGCCGCTTAAACTAGTCGTGCGAAAGTCCGGCGCGACATCTCGCACGACATCGCCTTGCATCAGCGGGCGCATAATTAAATACAACGCAAAAAACACCAGCAACCAAACGCCGTTGTTAATCCATTTGTTTTGCCAGAGTTGCTGTAGTTTTGTTTTCAAATCAGTCACGGATTGCTCCTTGCGGTAACGGCAAAATTTCGGCAAAAAACTCAAAATAATCGAAACCCTGCGGGTCAATACGATCCAGTTGCGGGCTGACATGCACTGCCGCCAGTAAATGTGTGATGCCATATTGTTGGGCGGTATTGAGCGCGCGCAAATTATCGTCAATCAGTAAAGTGCGGCTCGGATCATAGGCGCACACGGTTTGAATGTGATGCCAAATGGCAATATCTTCTTTCGGAACACCAAAATCATGCGCGGAAATTAAATGGTCGAAATAGGGCGCAATTTGGGTCATTTCCAGTTTAAGCGCCAAGCTGTCGCGGTGGGCATTGGTTACCATCACGATTTTTTTATCCAACTGACGTAATTGTTGTAAAAACGTCATCACATCCGGATGCGCACGAATCAGGTGTTTCAGTTCGTGTTTGAGCTCGGCCACCGATAATTGAAAACGCTCACTCCAATAATCTAAGCAATACCAATTAAGGGTGCCGGTTTGTTCGCTGATTGCGCTGCGCACAAAAGTTTTGGCTTGTTCATACGCTATGTTGTGATGCAACGCATAGGCTTCGGGCAAATAATCCATCCAAAACGTCCAGTCAAAATGCAGATCTAACAGGGTGCCGTCCATATCGAGCAACACCGTGTCTATGTCATCCCAGCGAATATTTGCCATCTTGAAATCCTTTGTTGAAGCCATGTCTGCCATGTCGTATGATTCATCCATGAAATCGAAAAAACTGCCCAACATTCTAGCGGAAAATATCATCCTGCAGTCACGAATCTTCACGGTGCAAGCACAGCACTTGGAGTTTTCTAATGGCACACAGGTTCAGTATGAACGCTTACTCGGCCATCAAGACGGCGCGGTATTAATTGTACCGATGCTTGATGACGATACGTTATTGCTTATTCGCGAATACAGCGCCGGAGTCGGGCGTTATGAGCTGGGCTTTCCTAAAGGTAAAATTGACGCGGGTGAAGGTTGGCATCAAGCAAGTGAGCGCGAATGCATGGAAGAGGTGGGTTTCCGCCCGCAACAGCTTGATTACCTTGATACTGTAACCTTGGCTGCCGGTTATATGAATCACCACACTCATTTAGTGTTAGCCAGTGATTTGACTCCACAGCAAGCCGAAGGTGATGAGCCCGAGCCACTGGAAGTAGTGGAATGGAAACTGGATAACTGGGCAGAATTGGTGGCACATCCTGATTTTAGTGAAGGCCGCGCTTATGCAGCGTTATTTTTAACACTAAAAAAACTAGGCAAACTATGAACCACTTGCCGACAAGCGCTGACTACCAGGCCTGGTTACCACAGGTGTGTGATGCCGCACGCCAAGCCGGTGAACTGATATTGGACATTTATCAATGCGCCGATTGTGCGGTGGAAAAAAAAGCTGATGGTACACCGGTTACCTTGGCAGATAAAACCGCCGATGCCAGTATTCGGCAAGCGTTGCAACAGCTTACGCCGCATATTCCGGTGGTGAGCGAAGAAAACGTCGAGCACACCCCGTTTGCTCAGCGCCAGGCGTGGTCGGTGTTTTGGCTGGTTGATCCGTTAGACGGCACGAAAGAATTTATCGAACGCACCGGCGAATTTAGTGTCAATATCGCATTGGTAGTCAATGAACGTGCGGTGTTGGGTGTGGTTTATGGGTTGGTGAATGATGTGTTGTATGCCGGATATATGGGTACAAACGCATTTAAACAGCAAAATGGTCACACGCAAACCATTCATGTTCAGTCGGTTGCTAATCCGGTGCGAGTCGCGGTCAGTCGGCGTCATGGTGCAAGAGTAGGCGAGTTTATTCAAGCACTGGGTGCGAGCCGCCAAGTCAATATGGGTTCAGCGTTAAAATCCTGTTTAGTGGCTGAAGGCGTGGCAGATGTTTATCCACGATTTGGCCCCACATCGCACTGGGATACCGCTGCCTCACAAGCGATAGTTGAAGCCGCCGGCGGGCGTATTGTCAATGCGGCAGGCGAAGACTTGGTTTATCAACCGACCGAAGACTTACTTAATCCTTTCTTTATGGTCATTGGCGACGCCGCCTACCCTTGGCCGAGTTTCCCAAAATAAAATCCTAATGTCACGCTAGGTGCAACTTCTCCAGGCGCACGGTGTTGTCTTCGATTTCATTTCTTCCTTTGCATTTATGGCTCATTAATCCTATGTAGTTAAATTTCTACAAGGATTGAAAATACCTTTCTTTTTATACGGATTAATGCAGATATTATAAAAGTATTATATAAGTTGTTTTGATCAGTATATAAAGCTTAAATTTCCTTTTAAAACAGTAAGATAATAATTTTATAACCATATAATAAAATTCTAATTAGTTTGACTGATAAAGCTATTAAATTTTTCTTATACGCTTTGTGTATTTCCTTGTTGCACTGCTAAATTAACTCATGTTTAATGCTTTTTGTTCCTTTGCTGTAAAAAGTATCTATTCCTTATAGATGCTGTGGTAATTGAGCGTAGATAATAAAAGTTACTAAGCTGGTAACAACAGGAGAGAAAACATGAAACATGACACAGAAAAACATTCAATCGAGCAAAAAAAACATAAGCAAAAAGGTGCCAGCATGATTGAATATGCATTGGTGCTGGCGGCCGTAGTTGGTGTTGCGACCTTTTTCTTTGGTAGCGACGGTTCAATCACGAACGCAATGGAATCTAAACTCAATGCAGTTGCAACTGAGTTGAATACGCCTGCAACTGAGTAGTTGGCATTTTGCTGTGAACTTGAGTTCTCAAACCATTCATAAGCAAGCCGGTAGCATTATGCTGGAGGCAGCGTATGTGCTGCCTCTCATGTTTCTGGCTATTTTAATGATTGTGGAAGCAGTTAATTATGCCAGTGACAGGTTATATGCCAACAATGTTATGACTGATATGACCCGATTAATTGTTGATCAAGCGAATGATGAAGCGTCAAGGCCAAATAGCCAAAATCATCGTTTTGTGAGTTGTAACGCAAATAAGGTGGTTGTAAATGAGGGTGAAGCGGCGCAGGGATTACAAGAATTATTTGCCATTTCGGTTGGTAACGGACAGGTTCCTGCTGGTATGTCAATGGATTACCAAGCATCACAAATTCAAGGTGTTACTACCTATGTGGTTGCCGTTTCAATTCCTTCGCAAACGTTGTTTTTACCTGATTCGGTTGCACAAACCTTTCCCATTAAAACCAATATGCTGGTCAGCATAGATCTGAGTTGTTAATCCTTAAGGGTATCTATGAAAGCTAAGAATATGGACTTGGCCTTGTATGCTGTTGCCTTGATTTCCGCCTTGTTAGCGGTGTTGTTGGTTTACGGCTATGTTCAAAATAGAGTCGAGCAAGCGGAAAAAAGAGCCGAAGTAAAAACGGTTACGGTTGTCGAAAAACCCGAGTTGCGCAGTGTTGTTATCGCTAATCGCGACTTATTTCGTGGCGAATACATTGAAGTGGATGATATTACCGTACTGAATGTTCCGCTAGAGGGTGTGATTGTGAAAGGCGTAATTGTTAATCCGCAAGACGTGGTTGGCAATGTCGTGAATCAAACGATTTATGCCGGTGAATGGTTAATTGATCGCAAAGTTGGCGCAGAAGAAAACCCAGCTAATCCGTCAATAGCCGCGTTATTAGAAGAGGGGCGGCGAGCAGTAAGATTGCCGGTAAGTGTCGAGACAGGTTTGTTAGGCATTTTGCGTCCAAATGATCATGTTGATGTAATAAGTGTTTTTGAAAGTGCGGACGGAAAACGCATGATCAGTAGAACGGTTTTAGAGAATATTGAAGTCATGATGGTGGGGAGTGATTTAGGGTTTTCAAAAACGGGCACAGCAGTGTCTACCGACGCGCAACTTAAAGCTTCGATGGTGACATTGAATGTCGATACGTCCCAAGCAGAACAATTAACCCTGGCGATGAATGTTGGTGCTGTGCATTTAGCGTTACGCAGTCCAACCGATGTGGCTATCGTTAATTCAAACGGTGTCAATATAAGGTTTATCGAATCTGCCGCACAACGCACTCCAATTTATGCGCCTAAACCTAAGCGTGAAGTGATTGAAATTATGCAGGGTGGCCAAGTTAAAGAGGTGATTGCAAGATGAATGACAGTGCTCGTTTAATCGCAGTGCAGAGTGGGTTAATCATTATTTTTTGGATAAGTGTTATCGGCGTGGCCAAGTCTGCACTAATTAATACACATGAAATGATGGAGACCGAAAGTTTAATTATCAAATTGGATGCCGACTTGCAACGGGCGATGGTGGCAAATTCTGAGCTGGCCAGTGTACAGGTTATTAACAAACGTGAGTTGTTGGTAAATGGGCATAAAGCCGGTCGCACCGATCTGATCCTTTGGTATCGCAACAACCCTGAACAAGATCAACGTATTACCCTGAAAATTACTCCTGATCAGTCTAGAAAAGAAGAAATTACCCAAGCAATTGAAGGGCTATTGAGTCAGCTTAATCCTCAAGGTGGGGTTGTTTTTGAGTTAAGGCCGGTATGGATAAATCCGGAGTCTTCGGTGCGCCGCGAAATTGATGAGGTGGGTAATCAAATTGATGGTGATGCCAATTCCAATAATAACCCTAGGCAGGATAAAGGTGTGTTGCAAGAATCGCAGCGAGCCGGGCAGTTAAATGTCAAACCTACCGCCGGTAACTATATGGTGGTTTTATCAGGCGAGGTGGCCAATCATGCCCAGAAAAAACGTATTCATTCGGTGATTTCGGCATTAGGTTTAAGCGTTGTTAATATGATTAATGTTACGGGTCCCCGTCAAATAAAGTTATCAGTGCGAGTGGCCGAAATCACAAAAGGTAATCCTTTCCGCAGCGGTTTTGCGATACGTGACAAAAAAGATCAATATGGTATTTTCCCACCGGGAAACTTAGGTTCTACCGCCAACTTTTTACTGAATGTCGATCAAGTCGTTTCAGGCACACCAGCCGGTATGGTATTTCCACATCAAGATGGTTTTCAACTGGGCTTTAACCCACGTGCGGGTAACTTGTTTGGTGTGTTGTCTATCCTTGAAGGACATAATTTGGCTCGTGTGTTAGCTAAACCGGAGTTAATTGTCCAATCAGGTGAAACAGCCAGTTTTTTAGTTGGCGGAGAAGTCCCCATCCCAATTTCCCAAAACGAGAATGCAATTTCGATCAGTTTTAAAGAATATGGCGTACGTTTACGTTTTAGCCCACTCGTTACTGAGAACGGTGAAATTCAAATGACGGTTGAACCTGAAATCAGCAATATTGATGAGTCAGCCGGAACGGCAAGTGGCGGTATTGTAGTGCCGGGTTTTAGAACACGAAAAGCGGCAACTACGATCACGCTTGCAGCAGGGCAGAGTTTTGTTATTGGTGGTTTGATCCAGGATAATTTTAGGAGTCAGGTCAGTAAAGTGCCGTTATTGGGTGACATTCCGATATTAGGTGCCTTGTTTCGCTCAACCAGCTATGAAAAAGATCAGTCTGAATTGGCAATCTTAGTGACGCCAAGTTTTGTTAATCCGATTAACCCAAATCAAGATATTGAATTGCCGGGTGAGCGAATTGACAGGCCTAGTAATTTAGACGGATTTATTTTGGGTTCTGTCGCTAAATTATTGCCGCCAGGCTCAAGTGCGATGCCCGAGACCTTAGTCAAAATAGGATTGGAGAGCCCGTTATGACCGGAATACAGGGATCTAATATTGCCTTACGCAGTGCGTTATATCTGGGCGAAGATGATGATTTAAAAGAAGCCGTTCGAGTTTCGATACTCAGTAAGTACACGATGGATTCAATGGGTGAGATCCCCCAACTTTGGCCAAAAGAAGTTGATTTAGTTTTGATGGAGTTTAACGGAGATAAAACAGAGTCTTTGGCGAATATTTCTCAAGTGCTGACAATGTCAAAAGGCATTCCCCTGTATATCTTGCTCAAGAAAAAAGACGTCGATTTTATTATTGAAGCAAGCCATTATGGGGTGCAGGGTTTTATTGAATGCCCAAAAGAAGTTTTGCATATTTTGTCGATAATTCATATGCAGGATCGCCGCCGGCAAGGAAAAAATGGCAATGTATCGAGTTTTTTTAGTCTAAAAGGCGGGGTTGGACGTACCGCGTTAGCGACAAATATTGCTTCCCAAATAAGGGGCATGACAGACCAGCACGCGGTATTAGTTGATTTAAATGTACCTCTGGGTGATACCGCACTGTATCTGAATATGGAAGAACGTCAGCTTTATACCATTACTGACTTTATTTATAACTTAAATCGTTTTGATGAAAACTTAATTTACAAGTCGTTAAGTAAACACGAGTCTGGATTGTTTTTACTTCCTTTGCCAGGTGAAATAACTGAACTGGATAGTTTAAATGGTCAGATGATTAAAACCATTATCACGTCGTTAAGAAAATATTTTGATCACGTCATTATTGATTGTGCCAGTAATTTATCTGATGTGACATTATCTTGTTTAGACGAATCTGACAATATTGTACTGGTCGGTGAACCCTCTTTGGCATCACTGCGTGCCGTTAATAAAGTGATTCAGTTAAGTAAACGCTTAGGTTATCAGTCTGACTCGTTAAAGTTGATTATAAATCGCAATCAATCGAGTGTTGATGACAATTTACGCAGCGTTATCAAGGCATTGGAAGTGGGTTGTATTGCTTATGTCGATAATGATTATATGCTGTTTAATGAGTCCTTAATTAATGGGGAGTTGATTGAGAAATTCGCGCCGCATTCTAAGGTAAATAAGCAGTTACAAGGCATTTCACATATGTTGCACCATGGCGTTCCGCATCAGGAAATGCCATCACAAGTTGACGTAAAAAAAGCAAATAATAATTTCAGTGAGTTATTGAAATATCAGTTGCTTAAACGAATTAAAAGACCTTTGGTAATGGTGTCAAATCTAACGCCAACGGCCAAAAAAATCTCCCCACCTAAATTCTTGTCAAGTTGGATCAAATGATGAATTTACGTGATCGGCTTAAACAGTATGAGCAGAAAAAAAAGCCTTATCTGGCAGATGAAGCTGCTGCGCAAACCACTCAAAATGTTGGTAAAGCCTATAAAGAACAGGATGCGACGGCAAAAAATAACAGCTTTTTTAAGATTAAAGATATTTGTCAGCGTAGAGCGGCAGAGGATGACGCTTTTTATCGAGCGGACAGTAAAGAGACGCGTAATGAGTTGCGCCCTCGGTTAGAAGAGCTGGTGCATGAAGTCGCAACAGAGTTGGGCTATCCGTTATCAGAGCTTGAGGTTAGGCAACTGAGTGTCGAGTTGCTGGATGAAATTTATGGTTTAGGCCCGATTGAGCCGCTTATGGCTGATCCAAGTGTTGCTGATATTTTAATCAATGGTTATAACCAAATCTATGTTGAACGTCACGGTAAGCTTGAATTAACGCCCATTAGTTTTATCAGTGAAGATCATTTGCGTAATAAAGTGGATCGCATGTTGTATACCACTGGGCGGCGGGTGGATGAGCGTTCGCCTTTAGTCGATGCACGGTTACCTGATGGTTCAAGAGTAAACGTAATCATCCCGCCACTGGCGGTAGATGGCATTGTTGTGTCGATTCGTCGTTTTCCCGATAAACATTTACGCCCCAAGGACTTAATTACCTTTGGCGCGATGACTGATCAAATGTACCGGTTCTTAGAGTTAGCAGTAAAAGCGGGTTTAAACATTTTGGTGTGTGGCGGAACTGGCTCTGGAAAAACCACCACGCTCAATATTTTGTCCGGGTTAATTCCTGAAGATGAACGAGTTGTAACCATTGAGGACAGTGCTGAGTTACGCATGCAACAACAGCACGTTGTACGCTTGGAAACGAGGCCATCGAATGCCGAAGGTGTTGGCGAAATATCACAGCGTGAATTACTTAAAAATGCATTAAGAATGCGACCTGATCGGATTATTTTGGGCGAGGTCAGGGGCGGCGAAGTGCTGGATATGCTGCAAGCTATGAACACTGGACATGATGGCTCTTTGGCAACACTGCATGCCAATAACCCGCGTGATTGTATTTCACGGTTGGAGTTAATGATTAACCTTAGCGGAGTCGATATTCCCGCCAACTCCATTCGCAAACAAATTTCCAGTGCGATTGATTTAATTATTTTTGTTGAGCGGGGAAAAGACGGTAAACGTCGAATTAAGTCGATTACCGAAGTGCTCGGCGTAGAGGAAGATAATGTTGTATTACAAGAAATTTATCAATTTGAACTCAAACATGATCCGATTTTAGGTGTCAGCAAAGGTAGGTTTCGTGCAACCGGAATTCGAGCCAGCTGCAGTAAAAAGTGCGATGAAGTTGGTATTCATATGCCCGCCGAACTGTTTAATTTTGAACAAGAGGTTTTCTGAATAATGGATATTGGTTTTGTGATTGTGTCGATCGCCATTTTCATGCCTTTTATGATTGTGTTGGCGGCATTTAAACTTAGGAAAAAACGGGAGTCCGAATTCAGAACACGCCAACTGCTTCAACGTATCGGTTTGAGCAGTTTAAACGCAAATCAAATCACGAAACCGAAGTTGAGTTTTGTTAAAAATTTGCCGGTTTTGAGTTGGCTGCAAAGTCAACTTAAACAGGCAGGCCTGGTGGAACGTAAAGACCTCGTTAAATTAATCATTACACAAGCAGGATTGCTTTTTATTTCAGCTTATTTAATTGCGACGGGCTTTGAAAATATTGATGAAAAAACATGGTTTTTAGCCATGATATTGCCATTGTTACCGATCGTTTTTGTAGTAGTTCGTTTAAAACAACGCCAAGCGAAAATAAAAAAGCAGTTTCCTGAAATGCTTGAAGCTTTGGTTAGGGCATTGCAATCTGGATATGGTATTGATGGTGCGATGAATCTTATTGCTAATGAATTTCCAGCACCGCTAGGACAAGAAATTAAAGATGTTAATGCGCAATTGCAATTGGGTATTAGCATGCGTGACATTTTGCGTGAGTTTCAACGACGAGTCACGTTAGCCGAAGCACAGTATTTTGTAGTTACGTTAATTATTCAGCGTGAAACAGGCGGACAGTTGACGGATATTTTAATGTCTTTAGCCAAGATGATGCGTCGGCGAGAAAGATTTCAAGCCAAGCTGAGCACGATGACGGCTGAATCGCGTTTTACCGCTATTTTTATCGGCGGTGTTCCAATAATTTATCTGCTGTATAAGTATTTATTTGATCCCAAATCCATGGCCTTCTTTTTAACGGATCCGACGGGTCAAAGAATGTTAATCCTGTCGTTGTTATTGATTGGCAGCGGAACGCTGTTATTAAGAATGATGTTGAAAATAAGGTTTTGATCTTATGTTAAGTTTTGTTGGGTTATTAATTATTACCGCCATTCTAAGTTTTGTTAGCGTGCTAATTTTATCTAAGCTTTTGATTAGTCAGCATAAAAAGATATTGCATGCTGAACGTACAAAGGCACGAATTGGTATGGTTAATCATTATAACCAAGTGCAAAATCAAAACAATCCATGGTGGTCGGTGCTAGGGCGCTATTTGGGGCCCAAAAATGAAATGGCTATTGAATCAATTCAATTAAAACTTATTCGAGCCGGTTTTCGCCAGCCAGAACACATCGGGACGTTTTATTTTGTCAAATCACTATGGCTGTTGCTAATCGCTGTTTTGAGTTTAATGTTGTGGTTAAACAATATTATTACTTGGCAGTTAGTACTGTTTATTCCGCTATTGGCTTTGTTAATTCCGGAAGCCGTTCTTAACGCCCTAGGCCGTTCACGTTTGAGTCGAATTAGCCAAAGTCTGCCGGATTTTTTAGATATGGCGAACGTTTGCATGAACGCCGGTTTAGGTTGGATGGCGGCAATCAAACGGGTGGCGCAAGAGTTACACGATATTCACCCTGATATTTGTTATGAATTTAATTTTTTACTTGAGCAAATTCAGATCGGGGTGCCGCGTGTGGATGCGTTACGCCAATTTGCGGTGCGAAATGCGGTACAGGATATTGAGCACCTAGTGCAGTTATTGATTCAAAATGAAAAACTCGGTAGCCCGGTGAGTGAAGCCATTCAACTGTTTTCTAAACGAATTTATGAAAGCAGAGAGCAGCGAATGGCCGATAAGGCAGCTAAAGCATCAGCAAAAATGGCGATTATCATTTTGCCATTTTTAATGTTGCCTTATTTCATGTTGCTGTTAGGCGAAAAACTAGTGATGTTGGGGAGGAATTGGTAATGCAATCGGCTCGATTGAAGTTTGTGTTGGTTTTCTCAGTCATGGCTTGGTTATTGGTCGGTTGTGCTGTTACATCCACACCGGATGCTGAGCAATCGACAGCACCGCTTGCGGAGAGTTTATCGGAACAAGCACAGTTTGATTTTGCGATTGATCTGGCGCGAATGCAGATTGAGCGAGCTGAATATGACAAAGCTGAGCAGTTGTTGTTAAAGCTTCGTCGCGCACAGGCTGAGAATGTTGAGGTTTATCGTTTATTGGCACAAGCTTATGAAGAAAGCGGTCAAATTGAACTGGCATATATCACACTACAAGTTGTTATAAAGCTTAAATCCGTCAGTTTGTCTGATGAAGCAAAGTTTGCTGGCATTGCTATTCAATTGCAAAAATTTACACAAGCAGAAGCGATTTACCAGGCCTGGTTGAAGAGTGAGCAAACTCAAGTGGTTGTAGCCGGACTGAATAACTTAGGTTTTAGTTCATTACTGCAGGCGCAATATGGATTGGCAACAGATTATTTTCAGCAAGCGTTATTGAAAGATCCGCTGAATCAAAAATCGCGACACAACCTGTTACTTGTAAATCAACTTGAGGGAACAGCAAAATGAATCAGCACACAATCATTCAACAACGCGGATTCATCTCATTAATTGGCGCTTTAAGTTTAGCGGTTGGTGTTTCGGGATTTTATTTGACGATGGAACTGGGCGACAAAATGATTTCGCAAAGTAATTTTGATAATTATGCTCAAGCCCTTGCACCGGTAGTTTTGCGCTCTGAAATAGCCATTACTCAAACGATGGTAGAACAGGGTGAGGGCTATAAATCAAACGCTGTTGTCAGTGAGTTTTTGCAGAAAGTCGGTTACGACGTTGGCACCGAAGTGGATGTTACTATCAAGTTCGGCAATATGCGTCAACAACCAACCAGTTGGACTGACCCAAAAACAAACATCATTTATCAAATTGAGGAGCAATTTATTCCGTTAAATGAAGATGGCTATTCGGAGCAAGTTGCAGCTAATCCTAAAGCTCATTCTGCCGGTTCAACCAGTCCGGTTCTTTTTAGCGCGGTGAGTATCGAGATTAAAGATAAGACCGGTGTGCTGGCTTTTAAACCGGTTGGTCGAGCGATTTATGGTTTGCCAACCCAGCAGCAGGACTCGGGTGAGATTGGTGGCTGTTTTTGTAAAAATCGTTTCAACGCTTGTTTGCAAGCGCCGATTGATACAAATGGGTATCCTGCAGATTTAGCTGATTTGATTGATAACCATCGGCAAAACTACTGTGAATATGGTTATGTGCCACAAAAGCCCGGTCAAACACAGACTTATTATCCGGCTATTGAGTTGTCGTCACAGTGGTTAGGGTTACAGGAAAAAGATAGTCGCACGCTGATAACGGCTGACGATCAGGCAAACTTCGCCACTGTTAATCAGCAGAAACCACTATGGGTGGAGCAAGGAATGAATCCGTTTCCGAGTTATTATTGGGATTTTTGGACGCGACAGTGGCGTGCGGTGCCAAGTGATAAAACCCTGTGGGCGAAGACTCACGATGGCGATATTTTATCTTTTAACAATAGTGCGAATGGTTATCCCGCGTTTAAAAAAACGCTTATTTGGCCATTTCCACCTATGTACAAGTATGACATCAAAACGCATGGTTATTTTTATGTAGGTCGTCAGGGCAGCTGCATTGTAGGTACAGATGCTTCAAACGTGCCCAATATCTC
>DIJW01000021.1 GCA_002421475.1 Thiomicrospira sp. UBA5634
AGAGTTCTCGATTAATGTCACCCAAGCAATTAAAAACCCCGGCAAACTCGCCGAGTTTATGGCCGGCAAAGCGCGGCTACTGGAAAACATACTCGAAAATGCACTTCAAGCCGACCTTGAAGCCAACAACCAAACCGAGCTGACCAACCAATACGCCATATTCCGCGATATGCTGATTCACGACCTCGAACCTAAACAATTTGCCGACCTCTATGCTCAAACCCTTGCTTATGGCATGTTTGCCGCGCGTTATCACGACCCGGATTTAGAAACCTTTGATCGCGACGAAGCCGCGCGCCTGATTCCAAAATCCAATCCGTTATTGCGCAATCTATTTCAATCCATCGCTGGTTACAATATCGACGATCGCATAAAAACCACCGTCGATAACCTTGCGGAAGTGTTTCGCCATGCCGATGTCAAAAGCATTTTGCATGGTTATGGCAAAACTACCGCCCAAACCGACCCAATTATTCATTTTTATGAAACCTTTCTCGCCAAATACGATCCGTCTTTACGTAAATCGCGCGGGGTTTGGTACACACCCGAACCGGTGGTGAGTTTTATTGTGCGTGCGGTGGACGAAATTTTAAAAACCAAATTCGGTTTAAAAGATGGCTTGGCGGATAACAGCAAAACCACGATTGAAGTCGATGCGTTGGCAGCTGATCAATCCAAAAAGATTTATAAAAAAAATGGCAAGTTGGTTGGCACCAAAGATGTTCATCGGGTGCAAATTCTCGACCCGGCGACCGGCACGGGTACATTTTTAGCCGAAGTGGTCAAATACCTTTATCAAAGTCGCTTTCAACACATGCAAGGGATTTGGTCGAGTTATGTGGAAGAACATTTAATTCCACGCCTAAACGGTTTTGAACTCTTAATGGCATCTTATGCGATGGCGCATTTAAAACTCGATATGTTGCTTGGTGAGACTGGCTACAAAGCCAAGCAAAACACTAAAGCAGATAACAGATTGCGTATTTTCCTCACCAACTCGCTGGAAGAATATCACCCAGATACTGACAATTTATTGTTTTCGCAATGGATTAGCGAAGAATCACGTGAAGCCAATGCGGTAAAAAAAGATACCCCGGTGATGGTGATCATCGGCAACCCGCCTTATTCGGTGAGTAGCACCAATAAAGGTGACTGGATTCAGAATCTGGTGCAGGACTATAAAAAAGACCTCAACGAACGAAATATCCAACCGTTATCCGACGACTACATAAAATTTATTCGTTACGGTCAGCACTTTATCGAAAAAAACGGCGAAGGCGTGTTGGCGTTTATTACCAATAACTCATTTATTGACGGTCTAATTCATCGCCAAATGCGCAAACACCTGCTCGAAACTTTTGACGAAATTTATATCCTCGACCTGCACGGCAACAGCAAAAAGAAAGAAACCGCGCCCGATGGTTCTAAAGACGAAAACGTGTTTGACATTATGCAAGGCGTGTCGATTAACTTGTTTATTAAAAACGGCACAAATATCACCAGGCCTGGTGATTTAGGCAAGGTTTATAAATCTGACCTGTTTGGCAAACGCAGCGACAAATATAAAACACTCACAAAAACGGATTTTAAAACCACCGCTTGGCAAGAACTTGCTCCGCAAGCTCCGGACTATTTATTTTTAGAGCAGGATTTTGAGCTGCAAAAAATATATGAGAAGGGCGTTAAAGTTGAAAAAATATTTAATCAAAATTCCGTTGGTGTTCAAACAAAAAGAGATGATTTATTTACTGATTTTGATGGAGCCATGCTAAAAAATCGTATTCAAAAACTGTTAAACCAATCCTTTTCAGATGAGGAAAATAAAGTTTTCAATATTACAAACTCTTCATCTTATAAGTTGCTTGAAAGAATTGTAAATGCGGAATTTTCATCTTCGTTTATTACTAGTTTTATATACAAGCCTTTTGACTTTAAAAAAATATATTATGATAAAGATTTGATTGGGAGAGCTTTTTACAAAAACTATCAACATGTATTTGCTAAAGATAATATTTCTATAGTGACAGTCAGACAAATATCTGGAACTTTGGATTTGTGCGAAATTCTAGTTTCAAAATATATTATTACTGACCGAGCAATGTACAGCACAAACGGAACACCCTATTTATTCCCCCTCTACCTCTATCCAGAAGATGGCAGCGAGCGCATTCCCAATCTCAACCCCGATGAAATCAAAGCCTTTGAAGCCGCGCTCAATCTGCCGTTTCAGCCGGAAAACACCGAAAAATCCTTTGTGCCTTCGTGTCTAATCAACCGTCATCCTGAACGCAGTGAAGGATCTCCAACCGACAAAACAAACGCTCCTCAAGAGATGCTTCGCGCGGCTCAGAATGACAACAAGCCAAGCCAATTCACGCCGATTGATATGCTGGATTATATTTATGCGGTGTTGCACAGCCCGACCTACCGCGACACCTATAAAGAATTCCTCAAAACGGATTTCCCACGTGTGCCTTATCCGAACCCGGACACCTTTTGGCAACTGGTCGAACTCGGTGATCAAATCCGTTTATTGCATTTAATGGAGTCGCCATTACTCGATACGCCGATTACCCAATATCCGGTTAGCGGCGATAATAAAATCACCCGCAAAATCTCCAAAACCAGCCCGGGTTATGAACCAATTGCCGAAACAAACAATGAGCTAGGCAAAGTCTGGATTAACGACACCCAATACTTTGATAATGTGCCGCACCAGGCCTGGTTGTTTTATATCGGCGGTTATCAACCGGCGCAAAAATGGTTGAAAGACCGCGAAGGCCGCGAACTGAGTTTTGATGACATTCTGCACTATCAAAAAATCATCGTCGCCCTCAGCGAAACCGCCCGCCTGATGCAACAAGTCGATAAAGTGTTATATCGAAAGGATTAAGAACATGGCAAAATCAAAGAAACCAAAAGTTAGTAATGATGAAAAGCTGGAACTAGAGTTGTACTACGATAAAAAAGCGGCGTATTACGAAGCGATTGTTAATGCTTGGGTAACAACAAAATTTGAAAGTTCAAAACACTTATTAAATCTGTCTGCAGGCGGGATAGGTCTTTTGGTGACGCTTGCAATGACTCTTGAAAATATGAATAGAGCGTTGTTTATAGTTGCTGTGTCTGCTTTTTTAGTTTCTGTTGTCGCTACATTATTAATTTTTCATTTCAATGCAAAACACCTTGAAAGGGTCGTTGAAGAAAAAGAAGTGCAATCTTATCTTCTAAAGATGCTCGATTGGATAAGTTATATCTGCTTTTTTGCTGGGCTTGCACTTACATTTAGTATTGGTATCGTGTCACTTAATTAAAGGAAATACTTATGTCATCAAATAACAACACTAACAATCAAGTGAAACACAAAGGGGAAGCTTACGATAGTGTAAATGGCATATCAAATATGCGCCCACAAAAGCCAGCTCCTAAGCCTGAAGAAAAACCTAAAAAATAGTATCGAATTCAGTTAATGAAGGATTAACCAATATAACTAAAAAGAGGATCAACTCATGTCAAACGTTACTGTTTCAACTAAACCGATGTTGACGAAATTAAGTCATTTACCGTGGATGTTGTTGGTGATTGTGTATTTAATTGCAGTGCAAGTTGTTGGGATTTCAATGGACGGCACAGCAGGTTATATCTTTATTGTGTTGGCCTTGGTGGTATTGTTTATTGAAATTTTTAAATCCGGCGACGTTGGTACCGGCGCATTTTTTATGGATCAGCTTTGGGCAACTTTAGCGGTTATTTTAGCTACCGGATTAATGACTTATTTATGGGTGATGGAAAATCAATCCCCGACTTTTTATCATTGGATTGGTTTTGCGATGATTGTTGCCGACGCATTGCTGAGTCCGTTTAATGCGTATCGTACCGCATTACGTAATTTTGATGTTGCCGGTTAAATAATCCTTCGAAACTGAAACGGATTGCATTTCGTTTTCAGTTTGCCATAATGATGGGCTCATTACGTCGAGAGGATCACAATGAGCCTAGTCACCGAATTTCAATCATTACAAAATACCTTAAATCAAACCATCGTGGGTCAACCGCATCTGATTGAACGGATGTTAATTGCGTTGTTATCGGATGGACATTTGTTGGTTGAAGGCCCACCAGGCCTGGCGAAAACCAAAGCGATTAAAACGCTGGCGCAACAGCTTGAAGGTCGTTTTCATCGTATTCAATTTACCCCTGATTTATTGCCCTCTGATATTACCGGCACTGATATTTATCGTCCTGAAACCGGCAGTTTTGAATTTCAAGCCGGGCCGATTTTTCATAACTTAATTCTGGCGGATGAAATTAACCGTGCACCGGCTAAAGTGCAATCGGCGTTACTTGAAGCAATGGGTGAAGGTCAGGTGAGTGTCGGCAAACAAACGGTAGCGATGGAAAAATTGTTTATGGTGATGGCGACCCAAAACCCGATTGAACAAGAAGGTACTTATCCGTTACCTGAAGCGCAATTAGATCGTTTTATGTTGCACGTTAATATTGATTATCCGGATCATAAAAGTGAACGCTTGATTTTGGATTTAGTTGAAAACGAAGCGCGTGAAACACAGCAATCTGTTGGGCCTAAAATTCAGCAAGCCGCTTTATTTAAAGCGCGTGATGAAATCCTCGGTTTGCATATGGCAGAAGCGGTAAAAACCTATATTGTTGAATTGGTGATGGCCACGCGCCAACCGCAAAATTATAGTGAGGAATTGGCACAACATATCGCTTATGGTGTCAGTCCGCGTGCGACGTTGGCGTTATCGCGAGGTGCACGAGCCTATGCTTGGTTACAAGGAAAAGATTTTGTCAGTCCGGATGATGTACAAGCCGTGGTGCATGATGTATTTCGTCATCGGTTATTACTCAGTTTTGAAGCGGAGGCAGCCGGTAAAAAAGTGGATCATGTTGTGGATGATATCTTGCAATGGGTCACTTTGGTATGATCGAACAAGCCGCTGTATATAGCGATATTACGCGGCTAAATGGCTGGCGGTTTCACGTGAAACATTTAAAGCTCGGTCATCAACAAAAAATCATGGCGCAAATGGGCGGTGCTTCTCGTACGGTGCGTAAAGGGCGCGGCATGGAATTTAGTGAAGTGCGGCTATATCAACCGGGTGATGAGGTGCGCCATATAGATTGGCGCGTTACCGCCCGCACCCAAACTCCGCATACAAAATTGTTTACTGAAGAACACGAACGGCCGATTGTGTTTGTAGTAGAACAATCCCCAAGTTTGTTTTTTGGTTCGCAAGGTTGTTTTAAGTCCGTACGTGTATTAGACGCTTTGGCGATTTTAGGTTGGGCCGGTTTAAATCAAGGCGATCGAGTTGGCGGGATTGTTTTTGGTCAGCAACGGGGACAATGGCTTGAACCGAAACGCCAAGCTAAAGTGTTATTGCAGTTGTTTGATAATGGGTTAAAACAACAGCAACTTATTACTAAACCAGGCCTGGTAACAAGCCAAGGTTGGTTCAATGCTTTAAATCAAATTTCCGGTTTATTGCATCCGGCGAGTAAAGTTATTTTGATAGGTGATATGTTTAATCTCGATAACGAGGCATTAAACAAACTGCAAAATCTTAGTCGACATAATCCGATTACGGCATTACATATTACGGATCCGCTTGAACAGAGTTTACCGATGCTGGGTGAAGTTGAGTTTAATGATGGTGAAAATCAATTTGTAATTGACAGTAACGATACGAAAACCCGCGCAAAGTATGCCGCCGACTACCACCAGGCCTGGTTAGGGTTAAAACAAAACCTAATCAGTCGTCGTGTTTCCTTAGTTTCACTTGATACCGTTCACAACCCGATTGAACGGTTATTGCAACAAAAAGTATTGCGCACATGAACGATTTAACCCCTCTTCTTAACCAACTTGAAGACGTTATTTTGCCGCCGGCAATTGGTTGGTGGCCATTAGCCAGCAGTGTCTGGATTAGTTTGGTGTCTATTGCCGGAGTATTAATCGGTTTGATTTGGTATTTTCGACAGCGCTATAAAGCCGCGTTATATCGTCGTGTTGCATTGAGTCAGCTGCAAGAGATTATTACGTTGGAATCGGATGCGTTTTTAATCGGTATAAATGCGTTATTAAAACAAGTCGCGATTACAGCCTATGGTCGGCAAAACTGTGCACATTTAGACAACCAGGCCTGGTTGGCATTTTTACAACATAAAGCCGGTTTTATTGAACAACCTGCTGCATTACAACGGTTAAATAACCGTTACGCCGGTGAACAAACACTCAGCCAATTAGAGCGAGAAGCGTTAGTTTTTTATGCTAAACGTTGGATTGAAAGGCATCATCAATGAGTACTTTGGCACATTGGTTACAAAGTTTTGAGTTTTTATGGCCATGGATGCTGGCGTTATTACCCTTGCCCTGGCTAATAAAACCCTGGCTAATAAAACCCTGGCTAAAACCAAGTGTTGAACGCCAGTTAGCCTTAATGGCACCGATTTTACGTCAACGTTTAATCGCCATACAAAACCGATCCTCGTTGCAGTTGACACCAAAACTACGTGAACGTTTACCGCTGTTATTTGTATTAATGTGGTTAATGTTAATTTTGGCGGCCATGCGTCCGGTATGGTTTTTAACCCCGACACCGTTTGAGTCTTCCGGCCGCGATATGATTTTGTCGGTTGATTTATCGGGCAGTATGGAAAAACCCGACATGATTGTGAATGGTCGTCCGGTTGACCGACTTAGTGCATTAAAAAGTGTGGTCGATGACTTTATCGAACAACGCCAAGGCGATCGGATGGGTTTGATTGTATTTGGAACCCAAGCGTTTTTAGTCAGCCCCTTAACCTATGATTTAACCAGTATCCAACAATTATTGGCGGAAACACAGATCGGTATGGCGGGTAACAATACCGCCATTGGCGACTCGATTGCGTTAACGATTAAACATTTACAACAACTAAATCAAGCGCAAAAAAACAAAGCGGTTTTGGTGTTGCTGACTGATGGGTCAAATAATGCCGGCGCGATAGAACCACTTGATGCGGCGAAAAAAGCGGCAGAAATGCAGTTGGTTATTCACACTATCGCGTTTGGCAGTGTACAAGCGACACGTGGTTTACCGGGTGGGCAACAATTAAGCAGTAATGAAATTGATTTAGAAACCTTGCAACAAATCGCTGAAATTACCGGCGGTGAAGCGTTTGTGGCGGCACAAACCGATCAACTGCTCGGGATATATCAACGCATTAATGAACTTGAAGCCACTGACTTTACCCTCAATCAATATCGTGCCCGTAGTGAACTTTATACTTGGCCATTAGCACTGGCATTGTTCTTTTCAATGTTATTAAGTTGGCAACGGATTCAGCAAGGAAAACGTTATGACTGAGCTGGTGTTATTACGCCCTTATTGGTTACTCGCGTTACTGCCGTTGGTTTGGTTATTATGGCGACGTTGGCATCAACAACGCCAACACAGCGGCTGGAAAAGTTGGTTACCCCCAGCCTTTCAGCCCTATTTATTACAAGCAGGTGAACAAACTAAAACCAGTTGGGGTTTAGTGGCGTTGGCTTGTTTCTGGTTAATATTGGTTGCTGCGTTAAGCGGACCGAGCTGGCATAGTGAAGAAATTCCGGCGCAAAAAAACCAAGCTGCGACGGTGATTGTGTTGGATTTATCGCTTTCAATGTATGCCGATGATTTGCAACCGAATCGCATTACGCGTGTGCAATTTAAACTCACGGATTTGTTAAAACAACATCCTGAGTTGCGGGTCGGTATGGTCGCCTACTCCGGATCGGCGCACATTATTACGCCGATTTCAGATGATAACAGTACCTTATTGAATATATTGCCGCACCTTAATCCGTTGATTATGCCGAGTTACGGCGCAAATGCCGTTGAGGCGTTCGCCTTGGCAAACAAATTACTGCAAAACAGTGGAGTAAATCGCGGGCATATTATTTGGTTGACCGATGATATTGAACTCAATCAGACGGATAACATTAAACGTTATATAGAACAATCCAATGTCAGTTTGAGTATTTTGGCCATCGGCACAGAACAAGGTGCAGCAGTTAATATTCCACAATATGGCTTGTTAAAAGATCGCAACGATAAATTAGTGCAAGCAACGGTACCATTGAATGAATTGGCCGGTTTGGCGCGCGATGTGTATGGGCAGTTCGGTCGATTGCAATTTGATGATAGTGATTTAGCCAAAATGTTGCCGCCTTATGCTGCCGCACAAAGTCGTGATGAAAATGAACAAAACGTGATTCAAGCACTGGATTATGGGGTGTATTTGTTGTGGTTATTGATTCCGTTGGCGGCATTGGCAGCTCGTAAGGGTTGGTTGTTTAGTTTGGCCGGTTTAATTTTAATACCAGGCCTGGTGGTGTCGCCGAACCAAGCCTTTGCCGAGTCGGCTGAAAAACCGGCGCTGCAAATTGCAGATCGTTGGCAACAATTGTTTTTAACCGGTGATCAACGCGGTTACCAGGCCTGGTTGCAAAATGATTTGATCGCCGCCGAACGTGAATTTGATAATCCCGCTTGGCAAGGTATGAGTTTATATCGGCAAGGTAAATACGCTGAAGCTGAACAAGCCTTTGCACGAGATTTATCGGCGCAAGGTCATTACAACCGCGGTAATGCATTAGCACAACAAGGCAATTTGGCGGCAGCGAAACTGGCATACGAACAAGCTTTGGCGCTACAAGCGGATTTAAAACAAGCACAACATAATTTAGCGTTAATTGAACAAGCGCTTAAACAACAGCAACAACAGCAGGAAAATCAATCTCAATTAAACGATGAGAAAAACCCGCCTTCCGCACCAAGTGCGTTATCCGGAGACGACAGCGGTAGCGGCGATGATCAACAACAAACAGATCAGCAGCAAGATAGTCAACAATCGACGGATAAAACTGAATCGGCTGAGTCAAGCGGGGATGCAGAAGGTCAAACTAAACAGCCGGATCAAGCCAATGAATCTGAACATGCAACGGCGAATGCAACAAACGAAAATGGGGCTGAAAACCAAAAACCGCCAACCGAAGATGAGGCAAAAAACACCGCATTTAGCGCTGAAGATCAAGTAGATGAAAACACCACACAACAAAACTTAGAACAAAATGCAATTCGTGAACAACAACAAGCCGACCAGGCCTGGTTAAATCAAGTACGTGATGAACCCGGACTATTTTTAAAACGCAAATTTGATTATCAATACCAGCAAAACGCGCCGGCAAACCCTCAACAAAACACGAGAAAATTATGGTGATACAAAGTTTGATCAAACGTATTGTTATTGGATTATATTTTTTGGCTTTACCGTTAGTTGTTAGTGCACAAGCCACGCTAAGTGCCGGGGTTGATCGCACATTGGTTGAGCAAGGCGATATTATCCAACTTACTTTAATGGCCAATTTTCAAACCACAAACCAACCGGATTTTGAATCATTAAAATCTGATTTTGAAGTGCTTGGAGTACAAGCATCCAGTCAATTGCGTGTGATTAATGGTCAATTTACCGGCACAACCCAGTGGGATGTCCAGTTAATTGCAAAACGCAGCGGAAGTTTAACCTTACCGGCGTTTGAGGTTGATCGTATTCGTTCACAACCTTTGAAGATTGAAGTATCACCGCCCAGCGAAATTCAAACGGATTATAAAATCAGCTTTCTTGAAGCACAGGTTGACCAACTCAATCCTTATGTGCAGAGTCAGGTTATTTTTACCTTGCGTTATTATCATTTAGGCACCATGGTACGAGGTCAAATTGAACCACCGCAATTTCCTGATATGTTGCACGAACGCATTCGCAATCAACATACATTCGAACGCCGAGTGAAAGGCCGTATTTATCGTGTTTATGAATGGGTATACGCATTGCACCCGCAAACCAGCGGTGAAATTATTATTCCGGCGCAATTGTTTGAAGGTACGTTATTAAATGATCGTCAATTACGTTTGGTGAGTGAAAAAACCAGTCCGATAAAATTGCAGGTGAAACCCATTCCCGCCAATTATCCCGCGAATGCGCCTTGGTTACCCGCCAAACAATTAACGTTTACCGAACAATGGACACAAATGCCGGAAGAGTTAAAAGTCGGTGATACCTTAGCCCGAAGACTTGTTATTCAGGCTTCGGGATTAAAATCGAGCCAGTTGCCGGATGTAGATTGGTCACAAAATACGCAATATCGTTTGTATCCAGATCCGGTAAGTCAAAATGATCATCTGAATGATGACGGTTTAAGTAGTGTTAAAACACAAGATTTTGTTTTGGTTGCACAACAGGCCGGGCAGTTAAAAATTGAACCATTAACTATCGCTTGGTGGAATACGCAAACAGATCAACTCGAATATGCCAAAATTGAAGGCCGTGAATTTAATATCGCCGCGCTGGCAAACACGGATGCTGGGTTTATCGGACTAGAGTCAGGTTCACACCAACACGAAATGCAACAATCATCTCTGTTTTGGCAAACGACAACAGCAGCATTTGCTTTATTGTGGTTAATTACCTTGGTGTGGAATTGGCGCAAAGTTAAGCAAGAAACGATTTCAAATCTTTCTGTCGAATCCGTAAAGGAAACGGCAGAAAAATACAGCCCATCGCACGATAGCATTCATACCATTTGCCAATTACCTGATGCGCAACTTTATCGCGCGGTGAAACAATGGTTAAAACAACATCATGGAATTAACGACTGGCACACACTTAAACACACCAAACTGCACGGGTTATTGCAACATTTGGAAGCAAGGTTATATCAAACCGATCATGAAATAAGTCCGATAAATCGGGATGCGTTACAACATGAACTAAATGCTTTGGAGACTCAGCAACAACGTCAAAATTCACCTTTAAAAGACTTGTATCCGCATTAAAAACCGCCGAAAAACGGTTAAAAGTTGATCAAAACAACATTGACTATCAAATGTAAATTTAATGCTATTTGCTATTGCAAATTACTATCATTTAGCTTAAATTTATATTAACTTTTTTAAATTGAATGGCAATTGTCATGTTGAAAATCAGCGATATCCAAGTGGTTTACAATCAAACGCCGGTGCTTGACCAGTTTAATCTGGATATTAAAGCAGGTGAGATTGTGGGCATTCTTGGCCCAAGCGGTTGCGGAAAAAGCACTTTATTGCGTGCTATCGCAGGGTTTGTTGAAATCGCAAAAGGCGAAATTTGTTTAAACAATGATTGTTTAGCGAATTGCCAATGTACCGTTCCGCCGGAAAAGCGTGGTGTAGGTATGGTTTTTCAAGACAACGCGTTATTTCCCCATTTAACGGTGGCAGAAAATATTGGTTTTGGTTTAAACAAACTGCCTAAAGCGGAACGAGCGGCGCGTGTGGCGGAATTGATTGAGTTAATTCAATTGCAAGGCATGGAGCAACGTTATCCACATGAATTATCCGGCGGCCAACAACAACGTGTCGCATTAGCACGGGCATTAGCGCCTCGTCCAAGTTTGATTTTGTTTGATGAACCGTTTTCCAATTTAGATACCACCTTAAGTGAACATCTGGCAGTCGAAATTCGTCAGTTATTAAAACAGCAAAATACTGCAGCGATTTTAGTGACACATAACTTCCGTGAAGCGCAACTCATGTGTGATCGTTATGGAACGTTAGAAAGTTGTTTGATGGGAAAGTTTGAACAAACAGCAGCTTAAAAACGTCTCGCAATTAAAATCGCCATCTGGCGATTTTTTTATATTGCTAAATATAAATGATTCTCTTTTAAAGGAGTGTAGGCATGAAAAATAGATTAATCCTCAGTCTATTGGGCAGTTTATTGATTGTGAGTGGTTGTAGTGATCAACAACAATCCGCTGAACAGACGGCTGAATCAAGCGCTAAAGAAGTGGTGGTGTACAGTGCCCGCGCCGAACATTTGATTAAACCATTATTTGATGAGTTTACCCAACAAACCGGTATTACGGTTAAATTCCAAACCGGCAATGCGAATGCCTTAGTTGAACGTTTAAAAGCAGAAGGGACTAATTCACCGGCCGATATTTTGATGACGGTTGATGCCGGTAATTTATGGTATGCGGCCGATCAAGGATTATTTCAACCGATGCAAAGTAAAGTGATTGAAACCAACATTCCACCACATTTGCGTGATCCGGAAATGTTATGGACCGGTTTGTCGGTGCGTGCTCGTACAATCGTTTACCACACCGATCGAGTTAAACCGGCTGACTTAAGCAGTTACGAAGCCTTGGCGGATGATCAATGGAAAGGTCGTTTGTGTTTGCGCAATTCCGGCTCTGTGTATAACAAGTCTTTAATTGCAGCGTTTATTGCCCATCATGGTGAAACGCAAACTGAAACCTTTGTTAAAGGTTGGGTTGGCAATTTAGCCGCCAAACCGCAGGCGAAAGATTCGCAGGTTATGGAAGCGATTTTAGCCGGTCAATGTGATGTGGGCATTGTAAATACCTATTATTTTGGTGCGCTGCAAGAAAAAATGCCCGATATGCCGCTTAAACTTTTCTGGGCTAATCAGGATTCAACCGGCACACATATTAATGTTTCCGGAGCTGGAATATTAAAAAATGCACCACACAAAAATGCTGCATTAACTTTAATCGAATGGTTAAGCGAAAAGCCGGCACAACAAATTTATGGTGCATTAAATAAAGAATATCCGGCTAATCTTGATGTTACGTTAGATCAGCAAGTTGAGTCATGGGGCTGATTTCAGCAAGATCTGTTGAATCTTAAAAAAGCCGGTGAGTATCAGCAGGCAGCAACAATGCTGGTGAATCGCGCCGGTTATGAATAATAGGTCATACTTCGATCTTCCATCACCTGTTTTAGCCGGCTTCGGCTAAAATATTCAAATGAATTCTAAATCCTTTTGGCAGATTGCATTATGGGGGCTGATTATTGTAATCAGCCTACCGTTGTTGCGCATTTTATCGGCTTGGTTTGAACCCAGTTCCGATATTTGGCAGCACTTAAACCAAACCCTCCTATTTGATATTGTCAGTAATACCCTTTGGTTGTTATTAGGTGTGGGTATTGGTGTAACAGTATTGGGTGTCAGTTTGGCCTGGTTTGTGACCATGTGTGAGTTTCCGGGCCGTCGAGTGCTGGAATGGATGTTGTTTTTACCTTTTGCGATTCCGGCGTATGTATTGGGTTTTGTATTTTTAGGTTTGTTTGATTTTCCGGGTCCGGTACAAAGTTTTCTGCGTGACAGTGTTGGTTTTAGCGGTTGGGATATTCGTGATGGCCGCTTAAGTATCATTATTGTCATGACATTGGTGCTTTACCCCTATGTGTATATGTTGGCCCGTAATGCATTTTATAGCCAAAATACCAGTGTGGTGGAAAGTGGTCGATTATTAGGTTTGTCTGCCCTGGGTGTGTTCTGGCGTTTATCCATGCCATTGGCGCGCCCTGCTATTGCCGCAGGTGTAATGCTGGCGTTAATGGAAACGCTGGCTGATTTTGGTACGGTTGCGATTTTTAACTACAGTACCCTCACCAGTGCGATATTCAGTGTGTGGCAAGATTTCCGTTCATTACAGGCAGCGGCGCAAATATCAACTTTGTTGCTTGGTATAGCCGTTATTCTGATTTTTATTGAACGTTGGAGTCGGGGTCGTGCACGTTATGACAGCAATAAACGTATGACGTTACGTCCTTATAAACTTAAAGGCTACCAGGCCTGGTTAGTGAGTGTTTTTGTGTCCGGCATAGTATTTTTGGCGTTTGTTTTACCGGTTACCCAGTTGGTGATTTGGGGCGCATCTATTGTTACGCAAGAATGGAATACACGTTATTTAGACTGGATTTTTAACTCTTTTAGTTTAGCTTTAATTGCGGCATTTTTTACCGTTGGTTTGGCGGTATTGGTGAATAGTTTGCGCCAGCAAACACGATTATCTCCGGGATTAAAAATCGGCATACGTTTTGCGAATTTAGGTTATACCTTACCTGGTTCGGTGTTGGCCGTAGGCATTATGTTGCTAATTATTGATGTCGGCAATTGGTTATCACCGGGTAGTGGCATTTGGTTAAGCAGTGGCGTTTTTGCGTTATTACTGGCGTATATGGTGCGCTTTTTAGCGGTTGCCTATGGGCCGGTTGAAAGTAGTTTCGATACCATCACGCCCTCGATGACCGAAGCCGCACGCAGTTTAGGCGCAAGCACTTCGCGTTTGGTGTCACATGTGTATTTTCCATTATTAAAACCAGGCCTGGTGATTGCCGGTTTTATGGTAGCGGTGGATGTGATGAAGGAATTACCGGCCACTTATCTGTTGCGCCCTTACGGTTGGGATACCTTGGCAATTAGGGTGTATGAG
>DIJW01000180.1 GCA_002421475.1 Thiomicrospira sp. UBA5634
CAGTGATGGGTAACAAGCTTGACTTTGAATCTCGCTGTGCTTAGGATTGATCGGATAAATTTTGCCTTTAAACCCAGCTGAAAGCAGGTTTGCAAACGCCGTCCCACCAACAGAATTAGGACGTTCACTGGCGCCAAATACGGCAACTGATTCGGGATTAAAAAGCCGAGTTAAATAATGTGGACCCATAACTGATGTTATTCCTAGAAGTCTAAATACCCACGGAGGGGATATGTTTTTGTATGTTAGTCACCCAATGTGTAAAAAACATGACAATGGTTGGGGACATCCTGAAAATGCGGAGCGCTACAGCCGAGTGGAGGACGCCTTGGTCAGCGCACGATTGCTTGATTATGTGCTGACCAAAGAGGCACGTCAAGCCAATGATGAAGATATCCTACGCGTTCATACGCCACACTTCTTAAAAACACTTAAAGCGGCGATTCCGCAACAGGGTTTAATCACCCTTGATGAAGACACCGCGTTATCACCCGATAGTTTAGACGCGGCGCGATATGGCAGTGGCGCTGTGTTAGATGCAATTGATTCAATTATGGCCGGCCAAGCACAACGTGCATTTTGTAATATTCGCCCACCGGGACATCATGCCGAAGTGCAAAAACCCATGGGTTTTTGCTTATTGAATCATGTCGCGATCGGCGCGGCTTACGCCCTTGAACACTATGGTTTAGAACGTGTGGCAATTGTGGATATTGATGTGCATCATGGTAATGGCACCGAAAGTTATGCACGCGTCGAACCCCGTGTCACACTGATTTCAAACTTTGAAAGCGGTATTTATCCGTTTACCGATCCTCATTCAGATCTGCCTAATCAACTCAAATTGCCCATGCCCGCCCATACTAGTGGCGCACAATGGCTGGAAGCTTGGAATCATTTAGGCTGGCCATTTTTACAGGCCGCCCGCCCGCAATTAATTATTGTATCTGCCGGTTTCGATGGTCATCAAATGGATCCTTTAGCACATTGGAACCTACATGAACGCGACTACCAGGCCTGGACAGAACAACTCATAAGGCAAGCTAATCAGTTATGCCAAGGGCGGATTGTATCGGTGCTTGAAGGCGGCTACGATTTGACTGCTTTAGGATTGAGTGTGGTCGCCCATGTTAAGGCGCTGGCGGAGCTTTAACGCCACTCAAACAATAAGCAATATAGGTAATATGCCCGCATAAACAAATTTTGGGATTAACTAGGCTTCACATTAAGCCCCCTGATCGCCATAATAAGTCCCCTATGCATAAACAACTCGCCCAACATTTATTCGAACACAGTCATCAACTTATCCTCACGTTGGATAAGGATGGTTGCATTTGTAGTATCAACCCGTTTGCTTGTGAACTACTTGGGCAAACGGAGCAATCTTTGTTAGGGCAAAACTGGTTTGAGCGTTATGTTCCGGTGGATGAACAAAACCATCTGCAACGCCATTTACATGAAGTATTAACGTATCAGTTATCGCACGCCACCTTCCGCCATCATGTTGTCGATCACCAAGGTTTATTGCACGCTTTTGATTGGCACCATGGTTACGTTAATCAACCTGACGGTTGTGCCGCCGTTGCTTGTTTAGGTCAAGATGTGACCGAACTTGAAGACACCCAAAAACGCCTTACTTATCTTAAAGATTACGACAAACTCACCCAGTTACCAAAACTTGATTTATTTAAAGAGCTATTTGAGCACGCGTTGCACATGGCAAAACGCCAACAACAAAAACTGGCTCTGTTTTTTATCGACATTGATAACCTAAAAATCATCAATGATCGTTATGGTCATGCTGTGGGGGATGAGTTAATTCAACAGGCCGCGCAACGATTATCCGTTTCGTTAGAGGATAATGACTCCTTAGCCAGCTTTGGCGGGGATGAATTTGTTTTGCTGGTTGAGGATGCCAATACCCAACAAATTTTTGAACACTGTGAACGCATTGCCGAGTTGTTTAAACCTCCTTTCAAGACCCAAGCAGGCGAAATTTCGACATCATGCAGCATGGGAATCAGTTTGTATCCGACGGATGGATTGGATAGTCAAACGCTGCTAAAAAATGCCGACATCGCTAAAAATCGTGCAAAAGCAGACGGTAAAAGCCAATTTCATTTTTACCAAAACGGCATGGATGAAGAAATCAGCCAATTACATGTAATGGAAATTGAGCTGAAAAAAGCATTACTAAACCATGAGTTTCAATTGTTTTTCCAACCGCAAATTGACAGCAAAAGTAAGCAACTGATCGCCTGTGAAGCACTGATTCGCTGGAACAATCCACTGTTAGGTTCCGTTTCACCGGCCGAATTTATTCCGTTCGCTGAAAAAGCCAATTTGATTGTGCCCATTGGGGACTGGGTTTTATCCGAATCCATTGCCCAACACCAGGCCTGGAAACAACAAGGCAACCTTATTCCGATCAGTATTAATGTTTCGCCTAAACAACTCGAAAACCCGGTGTTTGTAGAACGATTATTAAACTTGCCGCAGGAATATCCCCAGGTCGATTTAACCATGATTGAACTTGAAATCACTGAAACCAGTATGATGAAAAACCCGCTGCAAACCTATGCCTTGCTCGAACGCATCTCGCAGTTAAGAATTCGGATTGCAATTGATGATTTTGGTACCGGTTATTCGTCATTTGCTGCATTAAAACGCGGCGCATTCCATAAACTAAAAATTGACCGTTCGTTTATAACGCAAATGGAAAAAGGATCGGAAGATGCGGTGATTGTGACGGCGATCATTCGAATGGCAGAAACGCTGGGATTAAAAATCATAGCGGAAGGGGTTGAGCATGAAGCGCAAAGCGATTTACTTGCCAGTTTAGGTTGCCGCCATATTCAAGGTTTTTTGTATGGTCGCCCGATGCCAGCCGATCAAGTCATTAATCACATGCAACAACTCGCTTAGACGCTATAAACAACCAGGCCTGGTGATACCAGGCCTGGTTGTAAAGTGATCACAGCTACACTGCATTAAACTCGCTAAAAGTCACCACCGGTTAACTCTTTATAAACATGCACCGCGTTATTACGATGCGTTTGTTCATACACGGGACGATCTTTATAGGCAGATTGATCAATCTCCTCAATCTGTTGCTGACGCCCACCGGCCGCCACCACTTTTTCAACCGCTTTATGCAAAAACTCCAAATAACCTAATGTCTGGCGCTCAGCGGTTTTCATATCGGTCGGTGTACCATGGCCGGGAATAACCTTAGTATCTGCCGGAATGGTTTTAACAAACTTACGGTAAGAGTCCATCCACCCTAATGTATAGGTATAAGGGAAAAATGCCAACATGCGTTCATTAAACGCGAGATCTCCGGCGAAAATTAACTTACGTGACGGGATATACAAAGCAGCTGAACCCGGCGTATGGCCGGCACCAAAATTGATCAGTTCCACTGTTTCGCCACCACCTACATCTATTTTCATGGATTCATTAAAGGTGATAAAACGATCGGTTACATTACGCGCGGTTCCGGTAAGTTCATGGCTAACCGCACGACTCCACTCGTCTTTAATGTAGTCAAATGCATCATTAAAATCCGCATTGGCGGTCGCATTCGAATACAGGTTACGCACACCGACATCGACCCAATAACTCGCGCCCAGATAAGCATGTCCTTGACTGTTTTCAACCGCTAACCATTTAACCGGCTTATTAGTCATACGTTTAATGCGTTGATGCAAGGTATACGCAATAGCCGGATTCGCACCGGCATTAAACACAAACACACCGTCTTCAAAAATAGCAAAACCGGGGTTATTGTTTAAACCAAAGTTAGATGGGTTATGCCAAATTTGACTCCCCACCATCACATACACGCCATCTGTTACTTTTGTTAAAGGCGGCAAGGGCAACTCGGCGCCGAGATAACCGTATTGTTTTTCTAATTTTTTGATTTCGTTTATATAGGTGGTTACCCCTTGCTGGACTGAGGTTTCACCCGCTTGCAATAATTGCTGTTCATATTGCTCAAAACCTGACACAAATTGATCTGCTTTAACCACATTTGTTATTGAAGCCGCTGCAACAATCGCGCTCCATAACAGGCTGTGGGTTAGTGTTTTTTTCATGATGTATCCCCTTTATTTATGTTGAGTTAATTTGCTTCGATCAACACTCAACCATGATATTAGCACTTTATAAACTCTTGTCTTATCATGAACTTTTATTGGGGGGTCGATAAACTTTATTACACTTTTTGCGCGTCATAACTCGTACCGATTTAATACACCAAGTTCACTGAAGCATAAAAACCATGCCACACATCCCAGCGCCCAAACTCGAGAGCGATCTCATCAGCATCCAACTTAGTTTTAGATTCATCTGATTGCCCAGAGGTCATATAACCTGCTTTTAGCCGATAACCAGCCGTCAACGCATAACCTGCCCCACGCCATTTTTTAATTTTCTGCTGATGAATATAACCCCAGTCAATTTTGCCATCTAACGCAATTGCGCCTGAACCGACCAATTTTTTACCTTCATCACGTAGTTCACGTTTCAAATCATTGGATACCGCTACATCAACCCAACCGATGCCAATTAACCAATCGGTATAAAAACGGCTAATATTGTTTTCATAACGCCGCACATAGTCGAGCTCATCGTAGCCATATACTAATGCCAATTTAGTTAAGCGCGTTTTAGGATCATAACCCACATAAGTAACTTGTTTAGTGCTGTCGGAAAAACCTAACATGCCCGGCATTTGATAAGACTCATACACCAGGCCTGCATAACGACCCCGCTCCCCCATCACCAGGCCTGCATATTGTTGTAACTTAGTTTCAAACTCCACCGAGCCGATTGGATTTAACAAGGTTGCGCCACTGGTTGCATTGGCTGACAACTGCGCAATACCGCCAACATTACCCTGCTCCATTTTGAGACGTAACGAGGATTGTGGACTAAAAAAACCATTAAAATCGACCACCGCATTTAAAAAGTTAGATGCCTCTTTAATTTGCCCACCCTGCTTTTCCGCTTCATTGCGCGTGTAAGTCAATGCCAATTGAGTGCTGTCATATTTTCCCTGGATCCAATAACTTTTATATAACGAATCGCCGATGTCGTACTTGGTTTTGGCATAGGTTGTTTTATCTTTTGTAACATCCGCATTAGCCTCCCAAGCTAAGGATGCCACGCCGGCACCTAACATCAACTCCAGTGTTTTCTCCTGCTCAAAGCCATTAATATGTAGCGGTTGATTGGATGCTAATAACGGTGCGTCATAACGGCGCGGAATAATAAAATGTACATGACTATCTGAACTGGCATTTTGCGCGGATACCACTAAATTATCGTCACGTTCATAAACACTCGGATCAAAGCCGACATTTGCCAGTTCGGAATTAAATAACCACCCGGACTCGGTGCGTTGGTTAGGCATATCAACTCGTCCAAACACCAGTCCTTTGTTATAACTGTTAACATATTTATAAACTGAGTAATACAGCATTTCACGCGCAGGATAAACACTTAACACGCCATTACGATCCCCCCGCCGCGCTAATTGCTCACCGGTATCTAGCCAGGACTTCATATCACTGACATGAATAAAGCCACCTTGATCAATACCAATCATCGCCAATTTACCTTGCGGGTCTGAACCAAATTTGGCATAACGCAAAGGTGAGGTGACCGCTAACACAACGCGGCCATCAACGACCAGGCCTGCCTTGGTGATCGTCAAAACTTTACCGTCGGCGTTCACAATTCTATCTAAACTCCCACTGGCATGCGCTTGTTCAATTGTCTGAGTACGGCCTTTATCATTGGTGACATAATAATTGGTAATCGTTTTATTACCGGATTTGTAACTCACTGAATAATACAAATAAGCCTGATTTTTATAACGCCCACTCGCCAAACGCGTGACACTTGCCTCACGGCGGTAGCTTTTTAATATTTCGCCTTCACCGTTTTTAATCACCGGCCAACATTTTCCATTATTGTTTGGACAATGTCGGCTATTAAAGACCAAGGGGGCTTCTAACTCATTTAAATACTGTTGATAACTTTTATCCCCAATTTGCGGAGCAACAAACGCATACTCACCTTCTTTCGCCGGTATTTCTGCCCAACTTACCGCTGAAAAAACCAAAGCAAAAACAAAACCTATTATCTGTTTCATAAAATATGACCACTCCCAAAATTGCTAAAAAAAAGCCATCCTAATCAGATGGCTTTTAGGGTATCTCGGTTAAAGTTATTGACCGCTAATAAAATCAATAATGCTTTTATCACCCATTAGACGACTATAAGGCGTCGTATCTTGCACCGCAGCTTGTTCACTTTGTGGCGAAACCCCGCGGGTTTTCACGTTACGTTTTGATACGGTTCGATTTTGGGCATCCGTTACCGTCATAGAGGTATCGCGATTCACCATTTTTAGACTGGCCACTCGTGCATCGGTGGTTCTAACCGACACAGGTGTTGCGTTGGTCGTAAGCTGAATTTTGATATTCCCTGTCTTTGCCACTTTATAGTTTTCAGCGGTTAATTGTTGCTCAATCAATTTAGCTAATGCTTGCGAGTTCGCATCCGCAGCGACAACAAACACCGCGTTTTGTTTTTGCTCACTCATGTGCTGATAAATCGCTTGGGTTAAACCTGTCACTTTAGGTTCACTAAACTGAGGCTGTAGCACTTGCAGGATGCTCAAAATAGATGTCAAATCTGCTGATTGGTTCAAAACGGCACGGCTATTTTTTAACTGTTCAAACAAACTGGTGTTTTTATAGAGTTTAAAATCATTATCCAACTGACCATGTGCCGTATTTAATTTATTACGATAATGCTGCACCAACGCCGGGCGATTCACTCTTACCAAAACCTGAACCTGTGCACCGACAGTTTGCTGATCAAAAACCTCTACGCCGATAAAATCAATATTTTGTGTCTGGGTGAGTACTTGATTGCGGTAAGTTTGATCAATCGTTTCATCGCCGTCTTTCATCGTAACCGATAAATTCGCCTCTGACTGTGACTTAACCGACACAGAAATGCGCGCGGCAATTTTCGCCAACGCATCATTTTGTGCGGTAACTTGGCTATCACCAAAACCATCCGCATAAAAATAACTGGCGTTATCTCCAGGTACTATCATTTCACTTTGTGCTTTGGTTACCGAAGCGGATGTTTGTTTACTCGGTGCTGCCACACATCCCAGCATTAACGTTGCAACAGCAAGCCCAAAAAGGGTTTTTTTCAACATGGTTCTACCTCTTGTTTGTTATATGAGCTGAGTTATTTTTTTGCTTGGAGTTTTTCCATTTGCTTTTTCTGACTGGCATCCGCATCTAACACAATCTGCACCACCGAGCGGTACTTACCTGCTAATGCATTTTGCTTGTATGCGTAATACGTCCCCATGCCGATCGAAGGCAATAAATAAACCATATTTTCAACTAAACGAGCGACCCGCTGCTCCATTAAATGACGTTGTTGAACCGGAACAAAAAAAGTCGACTGCGCCAAAGCGGCAAGTTCTTTATCGAAATTTTGCAAACTCCCTCGTGCCATTAACGACGAGGTAGCAAGGGTATAAAGTACCGCTGCATCACCGGCTCCGCTTTTTACTTCATCCAAGGCCAATTTTAGATTTTGCGCCAATAACACATTTTCTGCCGACAAGTTAATATCACTTTTCAGTGCTTCAACCGCGTTATCTAAGACTTGGAAGTTAATTTTTTGTTTTTGATCTGCCTCTTCTTCAGCGGCTTTTATTTGCGTGTCCAACACAGCAATTTGTTCGTTGAACTGCGTCACCTCACTTGCTGACAAAGGACTTAACTCACCCTTATAACCTTTGGCCTTCGTCGCTTTATCATCCTCCAAACGTTTGGCGATATCGGCTTTATCTTTTTTTAGCATGGCTACTTGATCAAATGCATCCTGCATTTCGCGATTGGTGGTATCTAAATCCTTTTGATAACTGATCGGCATAATCGACACGATAGCGGCATAGATATTTGGATATTGCGTTGCTTGGACTGCTTCGATGCGTTGCGGTTTTTTATCTTGCGCATCGACAAACTCTAAAAACTGATCCAATTTCGATGAATACTTCAACATATTTGGCCAGTTTTCAGGATTATCACCATACATCACATTAATTTTTTTATAGGCGACAAAGGTTAATGGCGAAATGCCCGGCGCAATGTAACCACCCAATTGCTGCCGCTGAAATGGATCGGAATAATGACGCGTTGCAAACCACGGATCATTAGCCAAGGCTTTGTTGATCACTTTACTTTGTTGCTCGGTCATCTCTGCAGCCATTTGCGCCGGCCAAGTCGCATCGGCCGAAATCGGCATATTATTAATAATATGATGATTAATGCGTAACATACCGGTACCAACAGCTACACGGTTCGCCTGCGCTTCAACCGTTGGAGTTTCCAACGCCACGATTAAGGTCTCACCTAACGACGCGCAGCCTGACAAGGTTGCCAAACCAACTATGAAGGTTGATATAGCGAATAAACGTTTAAGCATCTAACTATCCTTTAATTATCTTTTTATCTAATTCTTATTGAATAAAAAACTGCTGATTTAACTCTTGATTAAGCTGTTGATTTTTCAACTGTTGACTTTGGGTTAATACTAACAAGCGATAAAAGTTGTCAAAACGTGCTTTTGCCGCAGCAACAATTTCATTTTTATTGCCACCCAATTTAAACGCCTCATCGTAAGCGTCTTTAGCTTTCGCAGTCGTTTTTAGGTTTTCGGTACGACTGCCCAAGGCTTCAAATAACACCGCTAAATCATAATAAAAGTTCATATCTCTTTTACCTTTGAACTTCAACATATCTTCAATTGCAGATTCAAAGTTGCCTCTTTCAGCAAAGCCGATGACATGCGATAACTCAGACGGCAAGGGTAAAAACTCACGTAACTGATTGGTTCGCGTAGGTGAAATATCACTGACGAATTTTTTAACGACCGTCTGACTGGCACGAGACAGAATGTCTTGTTTACTCGGTAAACGGTTAGGGTCAGAGGAAAAACGAATTTCACTGGCATCATAAATTTTGCTTAAAACCGGTGTTGAACCCTTCGATAAGGTAAAGGTAATTTTCATTGACGCTCTACGCTCTTTCGCCGCTTCGATATATTGATAATCCAATACCTCCATATCGAGCACGACGCTGGCCATATCGTAAATTGGATGCAAGGTAATAAAACTGGTTTCGGTAATTTGAGCACGAATCTGATTGACTAAATTGCGCATCAATAAATCCGCTTCAACTTTCGCCGGAGGCGTAGCCGCGAACTGCAAATCAGGGTTAATCGCAAAGGTTAAATACACTCCTTCAGCCGTTTCACCACCACTTTTTAACTCTTCAATTTTCTGAATATCTGCCGGTGGCGTATACGAAGGCACCACAATTTTGGTGTTTTGAGCACAACCGGCTAACAACATAACCAGTGACGCACTTGCAAATAGATTTCTTACTAACATACTGAATTCCTTTTTTATAAAACTATGATGACTGAATCTTTGACGTTATTAACTGAGATTTTGGTAACTCTGTTTCGCCGCCAATACTTTACGCAGATAGTTTTTTGTTTCGTCATAGGGCAGATTATTAAGTAATGTGCCATGCACTCGTGTTGACGACATCTGGTTTATGCGATCATACATCGGCGTTAACTTGGTACTACCGGTAAAAGCACGTGCAACATTGCCCGGCCCGGTGTTATAGGCCGCAATCGCACAATATAGGCGAGATTGCGGGTCTTTCACTTCGTTAAAATAACGGTTGTGCAAAATATGTAAATACGCCGAGCCCATTTGCAGATTATTACGTGGGGTATACAAGTAACTGGGAGAAACTAATCTGGGTTCACCATAAATTAACTTGCTGGCATCCAACCCAGCCGAACGCGGCACGATTTGCATTAAACCAAACGCAGGTACATGCGATTTTGCTAACGGATTAAATGCACTTTCACACTTCGCAATCGCCATCACCAACGAAGGTTCAATCTGCCAGCGCTTGGCTTGTTGATTGACGTCCAGCAAATAACGCTGCTCTGCTTGATTTAATTGTTTAGCACTCAAAGGCATGACATAACGGGTTAGATTTTGTCCTTGCGATGTTGTCACAATTTGTGCTCTCGGCAAGGTTTGATTAAGTTGTACCGGGTTGTATTTGGGAGATATAGTTGGCGATTTTTCAGCAACAAGGCTACCTGCTAAGCGATTTAATTTAATATTTTCTTCAGCAGTGAAGTCATTCAACGCATGATCCATCGGATCACGATCGACTAACTTAAACAAGTCAGCCCGATTCAGTTGTCGAATCATTTCGTTAATTTCTGCACGCTGCTGACCACTCGGCGGCGTAACGCTTTCAATTCTCACTTCACCTTTTTCATAATCAATCACTAACTTATGCGCAAGAGTCTCATCATAGGTAACCCATTTAGTCGGCGCTGAAACTTCAGGATCTCGCCAACGAGTGCTTAAGGTTTTTTTGTATTTTACAAACTCGGTTTCATACAGTTGTTTATAAGCTGCGAATGCTTGATTTAAGGCCGTCTCATAATCTGAAAAAGCTTGAAGCTCTTGCTGTTTGTAGACCTCAAACTCATCCGTTTGAGCCAAAGCACTCAGTGGCCAAAAAGGTAAGCTGGCGCCTAATGTTAAAAACTGGCGTCTTTGCATAAAGATTTTCTCCACGGATTATTGCAGCGGCACAACCCACAAATATAAACGCTGAGTAACCGCGTCATACCACTCAGCCTTAACCTGGGCGCGGACTTTTGCAGTGTCATCAGCGGAAGTAATTTCGGCGTAATCAATGTGCGACTCCCGCACACCAACTTGATCGTTATAACTTTGAGTCGATTTGGTCACTTTGGAATGTAATGAAATTTCGGTTCCAAACTGTGCTTTTGCTAACTCCACTAAACTTTGGTCCAAAACCAGTTCACGTGTTTTTTCACGCCCCTGAATATGTAACGGGCTAGACCGAACAATTCCTTCATTTGGTTGAAATCCGGCCTGCGTCCAAGCCGGTCGACCATTCGCATCCGTCACCGTTTTTGTAGCGGAGTTTGTCATACAACCGTTCAGCAACCCTACCAAAGAAACAATGAACAACATTAATGCAAACTTAACCCTACGCCAACTTAATTGATTAAGCGGCACAACATCTAAACTCATCCGATAGCTTCCTTTAAAACAAGACTTAAAATCGAGTTACAACCGTTATCTAAAAATAACCGATGAATTATTTCGTAACGCGATCCAATTCTTTGAAAGACTTGTCCGATTCCGCTTTTTGCGCGTTGGCTTTTTCTTGCTGCAGTTTAATCCGGTCCGCTTCGCTCATCATTGTGCTCGCACAAGCACCCAGACTGAACAAAACCGCTACTAACATCAACCATTTAAATTTCATCATTTCGTTCACCATTGTGGATTACATTTAATAGATATAAAAAAGCCCCGAAAACTCGGGGCTTTTAACCAGCAACTTATTGCATAGGTTGTTTTGCGATTTCTGCTGACATTTCGTCAAACGATTTTTGTGCTTGGAACTGCTGCCATAATGCTTTGTCATTTTTCATGCTGGTGCTAACTGACTGCTGAATGATTTTTTCCGCATTCGCTTTATCAATCCCCATCAATACAAAATAACGCCCATCCGGTGCTTGTAACGATTTATAGATTTTTGAACCATTTAACTCTTGGTTTGCAACGGTACGTAATGTTGAACTTGCCGCGGCATCAACTGTTTCTTCATTACCAACACCGGTTGTACCTAAATAACTTTTCACCATTTTTTGTGCCGTTACCTGAACTTGTTCCGCTAAACGTCCACGTGCATCAGCCGCTGCACGATCACGCATAAATGAAATACCGGCTTTTGATGGCTCAGAAACACCCACTGCTGAAATTTCAACGCCTGGAACCGGCTCATCACAAATCCAACCCGGTGCTGCCGTAGTTGTGCCTGGGAACATACAATCTGGAACAGGTGCAGCCGCTTCTTTTTTAACTTCTTTACCGCCACACGCCACTAACAACCCTGTCATTGACAGGACTAATGCTAACTTAACAACCTTCATATATCTCTCCTTAACAGTTAATCTCAAAACACCAGCCGCCTCTATAGGCCGATTACCGTTCGATTATAGTCGTTTTATACGCCATGTAAACCAGTTAAAAAAACCTAAGTTTTTTTATTTCACTGCGCATCCAAGCGCCATTTAGTAGATAATTCTACAACATCAAACGCTTAGCTAAACTGAGCGAAATCAAGAAAAATAACCCAGTGAACTAAAACTTGTTTCTCCAACAAAACAGTGCTGAGTTATAGTTATTTAATCTCGCTTAATTACAGGTTAAAACAATGAAACCTCTTGCCTTAGTTAGTTTTTTTCTACTGTGCTTTAATGCCTATGCAACCGACACGTGGCGTTCGCAAGTGCAAACACAAATGCTGGATAAAATCGCTATTCAGCTTACGCAAAACTTTGCCGCCGAAGTCATCAGCCCGAATCAAACCATTTTATCCAGTGAACTGAATGCCAAAATTGAGCACATTGCAGTAAGGCCGGGAGATGCTGTAAAGTCCGGCCAATTATTAATTGCACTTGATTGTCGTGACACGCAATCACAGCTGGCTAAACTCGAAGCGCAATATGCGCAAACCCAAGCCAGCTTAAATTTAGCTCAATTGCAATTAACACGTTTAACGGACTTGATTGAACGCCAACTAACCTCGACTAATACGTTTGACGAAGCACAAACTCAAGTGACGCAACTTAATGCCGCATTACAAGCCATAACAATCGACAAAAAACTGGCATCACGCCAAATTGAACGTTGCCGTTTAACCGCGCCGTTTGATGGCGCAATCTTGCAGCAGCGCGTCGGGGTCGGCCAATGGGTCGCGGTCGGTCAATCGTTAATTGAACTCGTACAAACCACTCATGCCGAAATCGAAGTACAAGTTCCTCATAGCTGGTTAAATCAATCAAACCAGGCCTGGTTGGCGAGTTTAACGGCACAAGGCAAGCAGTATCATGATCTGGTTTTGTTACGCCAAGCGGCAAGCCTTGATCCACGCAGCCGCAGCATTAAACTTTGGTTTGCGGCTCCCCCCGACTTACCGATTGGCCTTGCTGGCGAACTTAGTTTGACTCAAGCACAACGTTATTTACCCGCGAACGTGATTGTTAAACGCAATAACCAACTCGGGGTATTTGTCGTCAAAGCCGATCAATTACTGTTTAACGTGTTACCACAAGCGGAAGAAGGACGCCCTTATCCGATACCGCCTGACTGGAGCGCTGAGATGGAAATTGTCACCAGTGGACAAAATCGTTTAAATCACAGCACTAGCCACTCAGCCCCAAAGTGAGTTTTATATGTTAAAAAGCTTTTTAAGTAATACCGTGCTGGCGAATCTAGTATTTGCGCTGGTGTTAGTGGTGGGCACGTTGTCTTATCTTGATATGCCGCGCCAACAAGATCCGACCATTAACTTTAACTGGATTGTGATTGTCACTGCGTTACCCGGTGCCAGTGCGGAAGATGTTGAAATGCGTGTGACTCAGCCGTTAGAAGACGCGTTACGTAAGCTGCAAGATGTCAACTTTGTTTCCAGTACCTCTCGTGTTGGACTTTCTAATCTGCTAGTGCGGTTTCGTGACGTAGATGTCCGAACGTTCGATAAACGCGTCAATGATTTGCGGCGCGAAATTCAAAATAAACGCCCGGAATTACCAAAAGATATTGTCGAGCCGATGATTATTGAAATCACCAGTTCGAATGCTTATCCCTCTGCCACCTTGCTTTTACAGGGTCAAGCCAATGATGAAGTGTTGCGAAGCCATGCCTACCAACTTAAACGCGAACTCGAACGCATTAAAGGCGTTGACCGAATTGACACGATTGGTTTAAGTGAGCCCGAAATTCAAGTAAGACTCGACTTTAATGCACTGGCCAACATTGGCATTAGTCCCGCAAATGTCGCCGACATGATTGCAATGCAATGGCAAGATCAAGCCGGCGGCAAACTTAATGTTGCCAATCAACAATGGTTGGTACGTCATATCGGGCAAGCGCCCGACCCGCAGCAGTTAGCCGAATTAAGTTTACCTACCGCTCAAGGTAATGTACTGCTTGAAGAGGTGGCGCAGATTTTACGTGCACGCCAAGATGTTACGCAACTGGTTAGCTTTAATGACCAACCAGCCGTAATGTTTGCGGTAATGAAATCCGGCCAAGCCAACTCACTTGAACTTGTAAAATCACTTGAAACATTCATCACCCGCTACAATCAACAGCATGACATGCAGGGGATTTCGCTTCATCTTGCCGATGACCAAACTCAATCTACCCGTGACGCAATTAATCTGATGCAAACCAATGCCCTGCAAGGTTTAACGTTTGTATTGTTGGTAAGTTGGTTATTTCTTGGTTGGCGTATCGGCGTGCTGGTTGCATTAGCGATACCGTTTTCATTAACCGCTGTATTTATTGTATTAAGTGCAACCGGCGAAACCCTTAATCTCACTGTGTTGCTGGGCGTCATTATTGCGTTGGGCATGCTGGTAGATGTGGCGGTTGTAATGGTTGAATCCATGCATCAACACATGCATCGCGGACGAGATGCCATGAGTGCGGCCGTCGAAGCCATGCATGAAGTCGGTTGGCCGGTAGTCGCGGCCGTATTGACCACCATTGCGGCCTTTTTACCCTTAATGTTATTACCCGGTATTGTCGGCGACTTTATGCGGATAGTACCGTTAGTTGTGACGATCGCTTTGGTGATAAGTTTGGTTCAAGCATTTTGGATGTTACCGTCACAAAGTCATGCTTTGCATCTAAACGCCGAAACTCGCCACTATATTCAACCGGGACGTGAACGCATGCTAATGAAATTACGCAATGTGTATGGCCGCTGGCTAGTGAAAAGTTTTCGCCACCCTTGGATCACCTTGCTGTTATTGATCGCTGCATTTGTTTCCGCGATCAGTTTGGTAGCAAGCGGACGTATTACTACCAACTTTTTTGCGTCAGATACACTGGAAGTGTTTTATCTCAATATCGAAATGCCTAATGGCACGGCCATTGAACAAACCTTAGCACACACGTTACAGGTTGAAAAACTGGCGCAAAATTGGTTAAAACCGGAAGAAAAACGCGCCTTAGTCAGTTATGCCGGTCAAATGTTTACCGAAACCGAACCCTTAATCGGCGAATCCTACGGTCAAGTTTTTATCAGCCTGGCGCATAAAAATGCGGCGCAACGTGAACCGGATGAAATTATTGACGGCTTACGTGACTACTTAATTCAACACACTCCACCACCTGCAAAAGTCAGCGTACTGAAACTTGCCGGTGGCCCACCCAGCGCAAAACCGATCAGTGTTAAAGTTCGCGGCGACGACTATCAGCTCATTGAGGCGGCGGTTGCCGACTTAACGATTAAACTGCAACAAATCACCGG
>DIJW01000074.1 GCA_002421475.1 Thiomicrospira sp. UBA5634
GATTCGCCACTGGCCAAATCCGCCGGCTTTCTCAAACTTAAGCGTACTTGTTGGCGTTCGCCGGGTTTGAGAACAACTTGGCGTGGACTAAAACGAATCATGTCACTGGCAAAATATAACCCAGTTGTATCAGGATTTTGCTCATCAATCCGTTTATACGAGCCGTCCGGCATTTGGCGGTGTTCAATCATGCCAAAACGGTAGGTGCGGGTACTGTCAGAGTTATTAATTACACTGACTGTAGCGGCGCGGTCACGCTCATCAAATACCACACGTGTCGGGCTAATCAGCAAATTGGCAAATGCTTGTGAGGTGGCGATTAAACTGATAACGAGTGTGATCAATAAACGGTTAAACATAAAAATTCCCTACTGTTAAAAATTAATAATGACTTGGTATTTAAGGCTATAACTGCCAACCAGGTAAGTTTTGCCGTCGCCGGAAGAACGTAACAAACCGCCAAGATTTAAAAGTAAATCGCCGTTTTGGTCAGTGACATAAATACCTTCGGTAATATAAGGTTCAATCGTAAACAAAGCATCAGCGGTTTTGCCGCTGAAACTGGTGAGTCCTGAGCCGGTAATTGAGATATTTACCATTAAATTGCGCGATCCTTTGTTACTGGTAAACAGTAAACGCCCCGGCAGGCCTGGTGTTAGGATGATATACGCAGGATCTGCAATGATTGTGCCATTCGGCTGTAAATCCAGCGTTCGTACTGCATTATTTTCATAAATGGATAGGCTGCCAAATGACAATTCCTGCTCAACAATAATGCGTGCCGAAAAAACTTGGCCAGCGTTAAATGCAAATAATAAGGGCACAAGGCTTAACGTTATATGTTTTAGCCAGGATGTATGTGAATTATTAATAATTGATCCCCACATTAAAACTGCCTACATAACTGGTCGCTACGGCGGAGATGAAACCACTCGTCGGCGGCTTTTTGTTATTTGTGGCTGAGGCAGCAAGGCTGACACCGATATTAAAACTATGTTCACCTTCTGCTTGATTGGTTTGGTGTTGATTAAAGTCATGTAATAAAAACTTCAGCGGCGAACGCCCACTAGGATCAAACACTTCAATTTCGCTATCAGGCAGTGAAATATCCAACATACTAGACGTATTGGCACTTTGCACAATTAATTTTGCCGGTGTGGTATTGCCAAGCGGCAATGTTTCGCCGGGTTGTTGTTTTAGAAAAATCTTTTGATTAGGGTCAGCCGGCAAAACCAAAGTGTGAGGCTGGTTTTGTTGCTGGATGCGGCTGAGTAAGTCGACAACTAGACTGCTGTCGATGTTTAAGTCTGTGGTTTTACTTAACATGCTTGTTTCGCTAACTTTAAGGGTTACATTCACAAACACCGTGTTAGCGTGAGTTTGTTTTGCTACAAATAGGCAACAAAACCCAAACAAAAGCACAGAGTTAAGCAAGTAAGTTTTGTGTGTCATCCGTTAGTTACCAGGCATAAATATTACGTTTAAGCAGGTACAAACAGACTTGTCGAAGACAATAAAGTCTTCGACAAGTATGCGACTTAAATGTAAGACGTTTATAACTTAGTAGTTAACAGCTACGTCAAATGTACCAGTGTAGGTAGCATTTTCGTAAGGATCGTTGGTAGCAGTCGTGCCACCGGCATTGCTGGTGCTAAGAGTTGCACCAACATAGAAACCCAACTCACCTGCAGCTGTTGTGGTGCTGCCTGTTGTTTGGCTATTGCCTTCAACGTGTGCGTGATGGACAAAATCGGTTAACTCAAACGTCATAGCACCTAAACCACCGGTTAAGGTAACGCTGGTTGGTAGGGTGATGTTTAACGCATGGTTTGGTGCGGCACTGGTTACGCTGAATTCTGCAGGTGTACCCGGCGCAATTAACACGATTTTTGAGTCAGTCGCGTGATTATTTACAGCCGGTGTTACGGCTGGATCAGCAGACAATACTAATGAACTTTGGTTGTTGCCGGCTGTATCGGCAAACGCTGCGATAGTACCTAAATCTAAATCGGTTACTTTAGATAGGTTAATGGTGTTTTGCACGGTCACACTGGCGTTTGTATTAACAGTTGCAGCGTGTGCTGTAGAGAATAAAGCAGAGCCGGCAATAATGCCTGCTAACAGTTTCATTTTAGTATTCATATTGCGGTAAACCCCTTAGTTATCTTATGGTTGAATAAATGCGTGCTAAAGTAAAGCGCTTTATCGTGCAGCCAATTTACAATCTTTTTTTTAGCAAAACAACATTAATCAGGATCTTTTGTGCAAGTTTTATCGCCCGCGTAAAAAAACGTAAAAAGTGCGATATTTGACTGGTCGTATTGTGCTATTTTAAGATAAAAACGAGTCGATTAATCTGTGTATATATTATTTAAAGGAACTAAATGATTAATAGCTATGCAAAAAGAATCTTGTAGTTAAAGATGATGAAATAGAATAAATGGTGGTTGTTTGGGAGGATTAATAAACAGTAGAATTTTGATGGTATAAAAAAAGCGGCAACTAACGATTAAGTGCCGCTTTTTTAACAAGTGAAACGAGACTGATTATTGGGCAGCGTCAACTTCACCTGAAATTTTTAACATGTCGTACCACGCATCACGTAGCTCAGACATAACTTCAATTGCGCTATCCAAATGTGCCGTGTCACGGTCGTAAACCGCTTCTTGAACACATTTGTCGGCGTATTGATATAACGCCTCCAAATCAAAGGCAATCGGTGTTTCTGCACTTAGATACAAACGATCACGCAATGCGTCAATGATGGTTGTCATGCGGCCAAGATGGAAACCTTGTTCAACAAATGAACCACTTTGTTGGCAAAGTTTAGCCAAGTTACCTTTGTCCACGGCGCCTTGTAATAATAACAATACGGTTTTACGTGGATTGTCAGCCAAGACCTGTTCCACTTCCGGCTGGCGTGTGTATTCTTGCAGCATTACTTTTTCGGTCGTTTGACCGTGCAATAATTCTGAATTCATAATAATTCCCCTGTGTGTGTACCCGAATGGGCTATATTTTTGAGCCACGGCAAACCAAGGTTTGCAATGGCTCTTTAAGCAAAACACTCGTTTTCAAGCATTATTTATGCCAAAGAATCCTAATATTGGTTATCACCAGGCCTGGTAGACTCGGAATGGCGTGGCATAATATAAAATCGCTTTAAAAAAGGTCAGACGTTATGCAAAAGGAATGTTTTTATTACTTACGTTTGCTAGGGTTGTCGGCGGTTGTTGCCGTATTTGCCGGCTGCAGTTCAGTCGCTAAACAGGCTAATACATCCTTACAAACTTTATATGATTACCAAATTGTTGATAGTCAAAGCCAGCGTTACCTAAACCTTGATCAAGCGGTGGCGAAACTAAAAGACAGTGATGTGATTTTTATTGGTGAGTTCCACGGGCATCATGGCTCACATTTATTGCAGAGTCAGTTACAGCAAGCCTTGTATGGGTTGCAACCGAATCAAATTTTATCGCTGGAGCAATTTGATCGTGATACCCAGCCGGTCATCAATCGGTATCTATATGGTGAGATGGGCGAATATACGTTTATAAAACAAAGTAGAGCGTGGAAAAACTACACGGCGTCTTATCGTCCGTTAGTCGAGTTTGCAAAAAACCATGGTTTAGAGGTGGTGGCAGCGAATGCACCGGCGGATATTGTGCGTTGTGTGGGGCGAGAAGGTGAGGGCTATTTAACCAAGTTAACCAGTGAAGAGCGTGCTTTAATTGCGCAACAGCCATTTAGCAACAATCCGGCGTATGAAACCAAGTTTAAGAACTTTATGCAAAAGGGCAAACGTGCGACTGATCTGCAGCGGTTGCAACAAAGTTATTTGGCACAATTGTTACGAGATAACACCATGGCTGAGTCGATTTATCGTGCCAAACAACAAGCGCCGACTCATCAGATTATTCATTTGAACGGCTCTTTTCACAGTAACGAGTTTTTAGGTACGGTCGCGGAGTTAAAAAGGCTGGATGCGAATTTAAAAATAAGTGTCATCAGCCCGGTGATGTTTAAGGATTCGAGCGCTGGTTATGAAGCAGAGGATTTAAAACTGGGTGATTTGTTGTATTTAATTTTGCCGTTACCGGCGGAATATCTTGATCAAACGGAACGGCTTGATGCGATGGAAACCCTGTTTAAAGAAGCGGAAAATAAACCCTGCAAATAAAATGGTTATTTACAGGGATATTAGAGTTTTAGTCAAAACTTACAACGACTGTGTTGGCGGTGTGGTTAGCTTTAGCTATCGCCGCCTCAATATTTTCAGCGCGTGCTAACGCAACGCCCATACGACGGCGACCATGAATTTCAGGCTTGCCGAATAAACGCAGTTGCGTATCAGGTTGCGCTAACGCCACATCCAAATTACTAAAGCGCGTTTGAGTCGAATCACCTTCCGGCAAAATCACACTGGACGCCGATGGTCCGTGTTGAGTGATATTGGGAATCGGTAAGCCTAAAATCGCCCGAACGTGCAGTGCAAACTCGGATAAGTCTTGTGAAATCAGCGTCACCAGGCCGGTATCATGCGGGCGCGGCGAGACTTCGCTAAAAATCACCTCATCCCCTTTCACAAATAATTCAACGCCAAATAACCCCCAACCGCCCAATTCAGTGGTGACTAATTCCGCCATGCGCTGTGCTTCGGTTAAGGCTGCAGTGGACATGGGGTGTGGTTGCCAAGATTGACGGTAATCACCGTCGATTTGAATATGCCCAATCGGCGCACAGAAAGCAGTACCGTTTTTGTGGCGAATAGTCAGCAAGGTAATTTCGTAATCGAAATCGACAAAACCTTCAACAATTACTTTGCCTTTACCGGCGCGTCCGCCTTCTTGGGCATACAACCAGGCCTGGTGGATTTGCTCGCTGGTTTTAATCACGCTTTGACCTTTGCCCGACGAACTCATAATCGGTTTAATCACACACGGCATGCCGGTCTTTTCCACCGCCGCATTAAATTCAGCCTCGGTTTGCGCAAATTCGTAACGTGAGGTTTTTAATCCGAGCGTTTCAGCCGCTAAGCGGCGAATCCCTTCACGGTTCATGGTGAGCTGAGTGGCGCGGGCGCTCGGCACGACTTTGAAACCTTCTTGCTCCAATTCGGCCAGGGTGTCGGTAGCAATCGCTTCAATTTCCGGCACAATGTAATGCGGTTTTTCTTGCTCAATTAACGCGCGTAACGCCTGAGCATCAAGCATATTAATCACATGGCTGCGATCGGCAACCTGCATCGCCGGCGCATTGGCATAACGATCTACCGCGATAACTTCGATGCCTAAGCGTTGCAATTCAATCACGACTTCTTTACCGAGTTCACCGGCACCACATAACATGACACGGGTTGCAGATGGAGAAAAGGGAGTACCAATCGTCGTCATGTTTAATCCTTAATCAAATTGTTTAATCATTTGCACAACCACGCGTGTGGAGTGGTCGGCAGCTTTAGCTAAAAACGCATCGAATGCGATAACATTTTCTTTACCGGCGATATCCGACAAGGCACGAATAATCACAAACGGTACTTGGAATTGATGACACACTTGCGCCACGGCTGCGGCTTCCATTTCGCAGGCAATCATTTCAGGGAATTTGCTGCGGGTGTGATTGACGTCGTCAATCATGTGCATAAACCGATCACCGGTGGCGATTAAACCATGCATATGACTGACTTCTCCAAGGCTTTCAATCGCGGCTTGCGCTTTTTTAACCAACTCTGTATCCGGTAAAAAACAAGCCGGCAACCCCGGAATTTGGCCATGCGCATATCCAAATGGCGTGACATCAACATCGTGATGACAAACGGAATTGCTGATGACAATATCACCAACGTCTAAATCAGTATGAAAGCCGCCGGCTGAGCCAGTATTAATCACCGCTTTTGGTGCAAAGTGATCAATAAGTAGGGTTGTACTCATTGCTGCATTAACTTTACCGATGCCCGAGCGCAACAAAACTACATCTTGCTGACCAACTTTGCCGCTATAAAACTCAAAACCGGCTAATGTTTGAGTTTGTAAACCTACGAGTTGTTCACGCAATAAAATCACTTCTTCTTCCATTGCAGCCACGACAGCAATTACGGTTTGGCTCATACCGCATTCCCCAATGCGCGCAATTTGTCATCACTTAACGCTAAGTCGGCATTTTTCATCACGCCGATACCTTTATCCAATACACCTTGCGCGATTTGTTTGGCTTCTTCTAACGAATGTAATTCGCAACTGCCGCACTGATACACATTTAACTCAGGAATATCGTTAACCGATGGTACTTTTAGTACATCTTGCATCGCCTTAGTCCAAGCTGCGCTGACACGTTGTTCATCCGGTGCGCCGATCAAACTCATATAAAAACCGGTGCGGCAACCCATCGGTGATACGTCGATGATTTCAACATCCGGCCCGTTTAAATGTTCGCGGATAAAGCCGGCAAATAAGTGCTCAAGTGTATGAATACCGCGCTCACCCATAATTTCTTTATTCGGGCGACAAAAACGCATATCAAATACCGTAATCGTGTCACCTTTTGGTGTGGTCATGGTCTTGGCGATACGTACCGCCGGCGCAGGCATAATGGTGTGATCTACACGGAAACTGTCGAGTAATGGCATGATGTTATCCTTCGTTTTAATGCAAAGGCCTATTCTAACAAAAACCGCGTCAGCTGCTAGGAGAATGCAATCAATATGCAACAACAGGGCAATGGGTTGGCTGAAAAAATTCAGCGGCTATAATTCGATCAAGGTTTAATTCAGCGCCTTCTCACCAAAGACACTAGGGGGAAAACAGATGCAGACAAAATTGACAGGTTTCGTTTTGGGTTTGGTTGTTAGTTTAAGTGCAAGTCAAACACACGCAAATCAACCGGCAACAAATGCGTTGGATGTAATGCAAATATTTCTGCAAGATCCGGCCAACGCCAACGCGGTGTTTGATGGCGCTTTCACTGCCAATATGCGCGTGCCCCCAGAACATCTAAGGGTTAAGTATTATGATACCCGCAGCGGTAGTGAATTAGATCGCCAACAAATTCGTGAACAGATGGGCGCGGTTCAGCAAGACGGTGCTTATGCGTTAATTCGCCTAGCGATGCCGCTGCTACCCGCCGCGCAAGGTTTAACTGAAGACGTTTTACAAGACCTGATTGACGCCGCATTTATCGCCAGTATGCGTAATCCGCCGCCACATATCAGCATTGAGTTTTATGATCAACGCACTGGCTCATCAGGGGTTGGCGGCGGTGTGTCCGGCCGAACACCCATCGCTATTTATCAAACGCCTGCAACTGAAATAGCACCGCAACAATCAACAAAACCCGAGATAGACAGCTATGAATGGATAAAACAACGCTATCAAAAACTAGACATCGCACTTAATCACCAACCAGGCCTGGTGGCCATTCCCATTTATGGTTACGGGCAAAATAAAAGCCAAAGTGAACAGGCAAAACAGCAGATGTTAACCGAAACCAAACAACTGCTTAACGTTGAACTCGACAGGTTAGAGCCCGCTCAAATCGTGATTGAAGAGGATATGGTTTTTTCTTTTGCGGTTGGGCATTTTAAAGGCGATGCAACAACGCTGGCGAAGATTAAAGCGCAACTTTGGTAACAGTTGCTTAGAGAAGTTTGGCATCGTTTGGTATTGAAAACATCCACCTTATTCAACCAGCAGGCCTGGTGCAGGATATTCTTCAGTCGGTTTTGCTCAAGGCAGAAAGAAAAAAGCCCTGAAAGGCGTGGGGGGACGCGCAATCAGGGCTTTCTTATATTGGTGCGGGAGAAGAGACTCGAACTCTTACACCTGAGGCGCCAGAACCTAAATCTGGTGTGTCTACCAATTTCACCACTCCCGCAATTCTGTATAGAAAAAGGGCTATAAAAGCCCTGTCTCAAGAATTAGTGGTGGCTGCACCTGGAATCGAACCAGGGACACACGGATTTTCAATCCGTTGCTCTACCAACTGAGCTATGCAGCCATGCATACAAGCGGCGTATTATAGATAGCGGGTTTGTGACTGTCAAACACTATTTGATAAATATAGCAAAAATCTTTGGCAACAAGATGCGCTCAAGTTTGGTGTGTGTTAGAAGGCGTTTGCTGCATTGTGCAAAGATTTATCAGTCAACACATAAAGCAATTTAATTGTACGGCTAAGGGTAATGCTGTAATACTTTATTCGGAGCTTTCTGCTCTGTTTACTCATTAATAAAAATAACTTAAAGGATCACTCATGTTGAGAAGTATTTTCTTTTTTGATGCCATGTTAACGCCCAAAATTATCACTTTTGTGTATTGGATTATTTTGTTTTTTGTGGTGATTTCAGGTTTGGGTACTATGTTTAGCGGTATGGGTTTGCATGGCTTTTTAATGGGTTTAGTCATTATTGTGATCGGTGGTGTTTTTAGCCGAATTTGGTGTGAACTGTTAATTGTGTTGTTCAAAATCAATGACAATCTGAAAAAAGTGGTTGATAAAGACAACCAGGTTTAATTGGATTAGAAAACGCGTCAATCTGAGCGAAGCAGAGTCGGTTTTTAACCATTTGACTTCGTTCAAGTTGACCGCTAAAAACAAAAGTTAACAGATTAAATTCTAATCAGCTTTGTTAGCCATTGGCTACCAGGCCTGGTGAATGCGCTTTGAGGCTGTCATAATGGCCTTTTGTTTTTGAGTCAAAAAGATGACGGTTGCGCTTACCCAATATAGTCACGGCGCAGGTTGTGGCTGCAAAATTTCACCTGCATTATTAGATTCTATTTTGCAGGGTGCAAAATCTGATCTCAGCTTTCCCGGTTTATTGGTTGGTCATAGTGCCAAAGATGATGCTGCTGCCTTTGATTTAGGTGATGGACGCAGTGTATTGTCGACCACTGATTTTTTTATGCCGATTGTGGATGATCCTTTTACTTTTGGTCGGATTGCGGCCACTAATGCTATCAGCGATATTTACGCGATGGGCGGCAAACCCTTAATGGCGATTGCGATTTTTGGTTGGCCGATTGATAAGTTGGGGCCGGAAGTCGCGGCACAAGTTATCGCTGGCGGTCGTAGTGTGTGTGAAGCGGCAGGCATTCCGTTAGCCGGTGGTCATTCGATTGATGCGCCGGAGCCGATTTTTGGTTTGGCGGTGACCGGTTTGGTTGAAAATCGGTTATTAAAATGTAATCACATGGCCGAAGCCGACTGTGAAATATTTTTGACTAAACCGCTCGGCATCGGCATTTTAACGACTGCGCAAAAACAGCAAAA
>DIJW01000185.1 GCA_002421475.1 Thiomicrospira sp. UBA5634
GACACTCTTTACCATTCCACTGATTTATCGACTCACAGCACGTCAAAAATCCAGCTAACAACACTTCATTTAAACCTGCACCAGGCCTGGTGCAGGTCACGAACCATTCAAAATATCCATTTTATTCGATTAGTTTGATATGTGTATTTAATATATAATATCAACTTTAACTTCATTGAAAATGCGCTTATGACCTTGAATGAATCAAAGACTATTCCGACCAAATCCTTAATTACTATCTTATTAGTTGAGGATGATCCGGTAACACGCCAAATGATTCGCGGCGTTCTGCAAAAACATTTAGACAACGTCAATATAATTGAAGCAAACAATGGCGAAGATGCCTTACAGCAAATTGATTTACTTGACGAGTTTTGCAGTGCATTCAGTATTGATGAAGGGCGCCATTTTGACTTTTTATTACTCGACTTACAAATGCCACAAATGGATGGCGTTGAGTTTTTACGCCAATTGGCGCAACGTCGTTGTAGGGCTGATCAAGTTGTTTTGATGAGTTCATCCGATCAAAATGTACTTGATGCCACCAAACTTTTTGCCGAATTGCATAACTTTCAGGTCTATAGAACCATACAAAAGACCCAATTACCACGCGCGTTGGTTGCATTAGCGCTGGAGTTCCTTCAACATCCACACGGTATTGCCATGCCGCCACACGAAACCCATCCGCCACGATTTCCTTGCACGAATTTTTTTAGCGCCGACATGGTGAAAGAAGGTTTGGATAAACAGCAAATCGAACTGTTTTATCAACCTAAAATGAGCGTGCAACATCCGACAGAAATGTATCTGGAATCGCTGGCGCGTTGGCGTCACCCTCAATACGGCATCGTTGACCCAAATGACTTTATCGGCGTTGCCGAAGAGTTTGGTTTAATTGATCAATTCACGCAAACCGTGATTAATCGTGCACTGAACGATATGCTGTATTGGCAACAGCAAGGTAAACATCCTCACGTTGCGATCAACTTATCTTATTTAAATTTATTTGATGTGCACCTGCCTGAACGCTTAGCGAAACAAGTATTAAGCTTAGGTCTAAAACCGCAGCAAATCACCTTGGAAATTACTGAAAGCACCAAGGAAAAAAGCCTGGTTTCATTACTCGACATCCTGATTCGACTACGCCTGAAAGGATTTATCCTGTCAATTGATGACTTTGGCACCGGCACTTCATCAATGAGTAAACTCGAGCAACTGCCGTTTTCACAATTAAAAATTGACCGTTTATTTGTACATAACGCGCCGAACGATTTGAAAAAAATGGCGATGGTTACCCACACCATAGAAATGGCCAAAGATTTAGGTTTAGAAGTCGTGGTTGAAGGTATTGAAACTGAGCAAGAACGTATTTTTTTCATTGAACACGGGGTTGATTTTCTGCAAGGCTATTTATTTGCTCATCCACTCGAATTCGATCAAGTTTTAACTTGGTATGACCGTTAAAAACCGCACCCTATCGCAGCTAAATTTTGGTTTAGCGCACACAGTCTGAGCGGGTAAAACATTGACTCTTTTAGTCAGCATGGTAAGCTTTCCCGGCTATAAACTGAATTTATTACTCAATCAGGTCTACCATGAATTTACTCGCGTTTAATTTACCTCTGGTGGCGTTATTGCCTTTTATTGGCGCGGTGTTTGCCGCTTTAGCGTCCAAAATCAACCGCGTCGCTTCGGCATGGACCGCTGCGGCTGTCACAGTGCTGTCGTTAGCTTTTTTAGCACCCACGATCAGTTTGCCCTTTCAAGGTGAAACACTGATTCAGGCCTGGTCGTGGATGCCGTCCATCGGGCTCGATTTTGCCTTTCGTTTAGACGGCTTGGCGTTACTGTTCGCTTTGTTGATTCTGATCATCGGCCTGCTGATTATTATTTATGCACGTTATTACCTTTCTGCCAAAGACTCAATGGGACGTTTCTTTGCCTATTTATTGATGTTTATGGGTTCAATGCTCGGTATTGTGCTATCAGAAAACCTGATCCAACTGGTTGTATTCTGGGAGCTGACGTCTTTAACGTCATTCCTGCTGATTAGTTATTGGCAACATCGAAAAGATGCTCGCCAAGGCGCACGTATGGCATTAGCAATCACCGGAGCCGGTGGTTTGGCGCTGCTCGGCGGCGTATTACTGCTTGGTCATATCGTCGGCAGTTTTAATCTGACTGAAGTATTGGCGGCAGGCGATATGATTCGCGCGCATGAACTGTATGTACCCATTCTGATATTGATTCTATTGGGCGTATTTACTAAATCGGCGCAATTCCCATTTCATTTCTGGTTGCCGCATGCGATGGCGGCACCGACCCCGGTATCGGCTTATTAACATTCTGCCACGATGGTAAAAGCCGGTATTTTCTTATTGGCGCGTTTTTTTCCGGCTTTATCCGGCACACCTGAGTGGACTTGGTTGGTCGGCGGCGCAGGCCTCATTACGTTAATTATTGGCGCGTACACAGCATTATTTAAGCATGATTTAAAAGGCTTGCTCGCCTACTCCACTATTAGTCATTTAGGATTGATTACCCTTTTATTTGGCTTTGGTACACATATGGCCGCCGTGGCAGCCATTTTTCATATCATTAACCACGCAACCTTTAAAGCATCCTTATTTATGGTAGCAGGGATTATCGACCACGAAACCGGCAGTCGAGATATGCGCAAACTTAATGGCTTACTCAAATACATGCCGCACACTGCTGTGTTAGCCATGATTGCCGCCGCCGCCATGGCGGGCGTGCCGTTGCTGAATGGTTTTTTAAGTAAAGAAATGTTCTTTGAACAAGCCATAACGGCATCCCATGCCTCAACGTTGGCATGGGCCATTCCATTATTGGTGACCATTGCCGCGATTTTTTCTGTCGCTTACTCATTACGATTCATCCACGATGTGTTTTTTAACGGTGAGCCGATTGATTTGCCCAAAACACCGCATGAACCGCCTCGTTTTATGAAAGTGCCGGTCGATTTATTGGTCTTTATTTGTTTAGCGGTCGGTATTGTGCCGATGTTTACGGTAGCGCCGATTCTAGCGGTAGCGGTTGCAGGTACGCTGCAAACCACCCCACCGGAATATAGCCTTGCTATTTGGCATGGCTTTAATTTGCCGTTATTGATGAGTGCTTTGGCAATTGGATTAGGGGTCGCGGTGTATTTAGTGCGTGAACGTTTATTTGTTTGGCATGAACGCACCCTAGGTCGTCTGGATGCGCGTGCGGTCTATAACGCCTTGCTTCTTAACACACTGCGTTTTGCGGTACGGGTTTCACGCGGGTTTGATAAGGGTTCGCTGCAACATGCTGCTGTCTGGCTCATTGCGACGTCAGTAATTGCCGGCGTGATCGGTTTTATGTCGATGCCCGCACCGCTGTTTGGTGAACGTGAAATGTTAGCCGTTGATGCGGTGAGTTTTATCGCGGCGATGGCATTAATCATTGCCAGTATCCTCACGGTGGTCTTACACAAACAGCGTTTAGTCGCACTTATTACCATCGGCGTAGTTGGCTTAGTCATTGCACTGGGCTTTGTGAAATTCTCGGCCCCGGATTTGGCGCTGACGCAACTATCGGTTGAAGTGGTGACCATTGTATTGTTGTTATTAGCGTTATATTTCTTGCCGCAAAGTACGCCGCGCGAAACCTGCAAGGTACGTTTAACTCGCGATGTGGTGATTGCTGCGTTATCAGGCATCGGAGTGACGCTCCTAACCCTTGCGGTGCTCACGCGTGAATTTACACCAATTTCCCATTTCTTTATTGAAAACAGTGTGCCGGGCGGCGGCGGAACCAACGTGGTTAATGTCATCCTTGTCGACTGCCGTGGTTTTGATACCCTGGGAGAAATTGTGGTGCTTGCACTTGCCGGTTTGGGTATTTATGCGATGCTTGAAGGCATGAAACTTCCTGCCCCGACTAAAGATGTGTATGGCCGCGTGTGGGATGAAGACCATCACCCAGCGATTATGCAAACCCTGACCCGACTGTTATTACCGTTAATGTTATTGGTAGCGGTCTATATTTTCTTACGCGGTCATAACTTACCCGGCGGCGGCTTTATCGCCGGCTTAATCGCTGCTATCGCATTGATTGTGCAATATTTAGCCAACGGTATTGATTGGACAAGTGAGCGACTCAAAGTTGATATGCATTGGTCAATCGGCTTAGGTTTACTGATTGCAACTGCGACAGGCCTGGTGGCAATTGGCATAGGTTATCCGTTCCTCACTTCCACCTTTACTTATTTAAACTGGCCGCTGGTCGGTAAATTTGAGGTGGCGAGCGCGATTGCATTTGATCTCGGCGTTTTCTTAGTAGTGGTTGGCGCAACCGTTATGAGCTTAGTACAGCTTGGCAGATTGAGTTATGCCTCACACCACCCGGAACAACAGGAGATTAAATAATGGAAGCTTTAATTGCACTGACTATTGGCGTGATGACCGCGACCGGCGTTTATTTAACCTTACGCGCACGCACGTTTCCGGTCGTGTTAGGTCTAACCCTGCTGGCGTATGCGGTCAATGTGTTTTTATTTGCGATGGGTAGATTAACCATTGGCCAGCCGGCGGTGATTGATGCCGCCGCAGCCGGTTATACCGACCCTTTGCCACAGGCTCTGGTCTTAACTGCGATTGTTATTGCCTTTGGTATGACGGCGTTTTTAATTGTTTTAGCATTAAAAGCGCGTGGTGAATTAGGCAATGATCATGTTGATGGTTTACACCAAGCGAAAGATGAACAAACCCAAACAAAATCAAACCAACAAGGAGCTAAGTCATGATGCAACTCACGTCTTGGCCGGTTTTATTGCCTTTAGTGGTCGGTTTTATCATTTTATTTGCCCGCTTTGGCGGTTTGCATTTACAACGTTCACTCAGTTTACTCGCAATACTTGGCTTAATTGTCGTCAGTACCGAGTTGGTCAAAGTCTCGTTAACTGGTGTACATCAGGTTTATTTACTCGGCAACTGGATCGCGCCTTTTGGGATTGTATTGGTGTTAGATCAACTATCCGCCCTGATGGTGATGATGACATCACTATTGGCGCTGGGCGCTTTATGGTATGCCATTGCTACCAAAATAGATAAACAGGGTTCACACTTCCACGTGTTATTCCAAATTTTATTATTTGGCTTAAACGGTGCGTTTATGACCGGTGACGTATTTAACCTGTTCGTATTCTTCGAAGTATTATTACTCGCCTCTTATGGTTTATTACTGCATGGCAGTGGTCGCTTACGCACGAAGGCCGGTCTGCATTATGTTGTGATTAACCTGATCGGATCAACTTTATTCTTATTTGCGGTTGGTGCGTTGTATGGTGTTGTCGGTACATTAAATATCGCTGACATGGCCGCAAAAGTGGCGCAAGCGCCGGTGGATGATTTGGGCTTAATTGCGGCAGCAGGATTATTATTACTAATTGTGTTTGGTCTTAAAGCCGCGATGTTTCCGTTGTATTTATGGTTACCGAATGCCTACGCCAATACCTCGGCACCGGTCGCCGCCTTATTTGCCATTATGACCAAAGTAGGCTTGTACGCCATTATTCGTGTGCATGGCACCGTATTTGGCGATACTGCCGGTGAACTGGCGCATTATTATGCGCCTTGGGTGCTCGGATTAGGTTTAATGACCTTAATCATGGCTGCATTGGGTGTTATGGCTTCACGCGGCTTACGTGAACAAGTTGCTTATTTAGTACTGGCATCGGTTGCAACCTTATTGATCGGTGTTGGCCTCAACAGCCCACAGGCTTTAAGTGCCACCTTATATTATTTGATTCACTCCACCCTGATTGCCGGCGCCATGTTTTTACTGGCCGATGTCATCAGTCGTGGTCGCGGTGTTCATGAAGATCGCTTCGATTCCGCCCCGTCGATGCCGAATGCTATTTTAATCGGCTCTGTGTTTATGTTCGGCGCCATTGCGATGGCAGGTATGCCGCCATTGTCCGGCTTTTTCGGCAAGGTGTTAATATTATCCGCCGCGTTAAACCAGGCCTGGTTTGCACTCATCTTGGGGGTTGTTTTAATCAGTGGCTTGATTATGATCATTTCGATGGCACGTGCCGGATCTTTATTGTTTTATCGCACCCAGCCCAGCAATGTTTTACCGGGTGAGGCGTTAAATCGCCCTGCATTCGTGGCTGTAATTGCGTTATTTTCCGTGAGTGTGCTGTTGGTTATTTTTGCCAACCCAATCACAGCCTATACCGATGTTATCGCGCTACAGCAATTTAATAGTCAAACCTATATTGAAGCCGTATTAAATACTGCGGCCGTGACGGAGTCTGCACCATGATATTCAAAAAATTTCTACCGCATCCGATTTTGACCTTGGCGTTATGGATAATTTGGTTATTGCTGAATAACACGGTTGCTGCCGGCCACGTTGTGTTAGGTTTGGTATTGGCGATTTTTATTCCATGGTTAACCGCACGTTTTTGGCCGGAAAAGGTTTGCATTAAAAACCCATTCACTTTACTGAAGTTTTTAGGCGTGGTGTTATGGGACATTTTGGTCGCCAACATTAGCGTGGCAAAATTAATTCTGGGCAAAAACGACAAGCTCAAGCCGGGATTTTTTAGCATTAACTTGGATATTAACAATCCGCTGGGCATCAGTTTATTGGCCAATACCATTTCATTGACTCCCGGCACGGTTTCATGTGATCTAACCCCTGATCGCCGCCAGTTGTTAGTACATGCATTACATGTTGAAGATATAGAGTCAACCATCAATGATATTAAACAACGTTATGAAAAACCGCTAATGGAGGTATTCACCACATGTTAAATCTTGTCCTGCCATTGGCGTTTGCCTTAGTCAGCGTCGCGTTTATTCTAAGTTTAGTACGTCTGATTAAGGGGCCGGATGTACCGGATCGAATTTTGGCATTGGATACCTTGTACATCAACTCGATTGCATTATTGATTTTGCTTGGCCTGTATTTAGGCAGCGCGTTATATTTTGAAGCCGCCTTACTGATTGCAGTAATGGGATTTGTCGGCACGGTTGCGCTCAGCAAATATCTGTTGCGCGGCGACATAATGGAATAAATCTATCGGTAACTAAAAACAGATCGTTTATTTACAACCAAAAGGATTAACTCATGTTGGAATGGATTTTAGCGGCGTTGGTTTTAATCGGCGCATTTTTTACCCTCGTCGGCTCGATTGGTTTATATAAACTGCCGGATTTTTTTATGCGTTTGCACGGCCCAACTAAAGCCACAACTTTGGGCGTGGGCGCTATTTTAGTGGCGTCGGCTTTGTATTTTACATTTAAAACGGATGCGATCAGCCTGCATGAAATACTGGTCACCCTATTCTTGTTTATTACCGCGCCGGTCAGTGCTCATCTAATGGCAAAAGCCGCAATACACATTAAACTCAAACATGTGCCGCGTACCCAAAATGCCCCTTACAAACACGATAACAATCAAATTTAACCCAAACAACGCTAACTACCAGGCCTGGTAGTTAGATGAACAAAGCTCTACCGATAAAAAAACCGACAAACACCGACTAGGCTGATAAAATGCCTGTTTTCATTGAAAGCCGAACATCCTCCTATGAGCCACGCCCAACTAATTCTGTTTGATAAACGTAACCAACCTCTAAAAGAATATATTGTCGCGGTCGCGGCTTCAGATGGGTTAGACATAAAGGGTGTGCAGCTAGTCGCTTCGCCTGCGAAAGGGGAAAAAGCACTATTGACTGCCGGATTACGGATTCCTCCGCTGGAACAATTTGATTACAACGCCAAAAAAATTGCGCTTGCAACACTGGATCAAATTTTGATCAGCGAAGAAGAAATGATCACCTGCGCGCAGTTTATCGAACGCGCATCGGCAGACGAAGCCGTGCGTGCGGCTTTAACGGCCTCCATGCACAAAGCCCAGTTAGCAATTGAAGCGATGATCAGCGAGTTCACGCAATCGGAAGTGATCAAACTGATTCAAGAAAATCGCAATGACGCATTATTTAAACTCAAACAGCATGACAAAACCCTCAAAGGTAAACGTGTGTTGTGCCTCGATATTGAAGCGACCGATATTTCGACTAACCCGGAAGCCGATGTGATCCAGTTATCCATCTGTGATTTAGACGGCAACGAAGTGTTAAATCAATTGATTAATCCCGGTTACGACATTCCGCCAAATGAAAAACACAATATCACCACTGAAATGGTGCAAGGTGCGCCGTTGTTCACCCAATGCTGGGATGAAATTCACCGTGTTTTGTTAGAAGCTGACGTTATTTTGGCCTACAGCACTGAAAGTGATTTCGCTTATTTAAAAAACAGCGCCGATAAGAAAATGCTAGCGTTTGAACTTGATTACGCCAAATGGTTGGATGTGGCCGAACTCAGCAAAGAACTGGTTGGCGCGATGCGCTGGCATTCCGAAAAAATGTACTGGTTCTGGAAAACTCCGAAACTGACGGTAGCCTATGAAAAAGTCCTCGAAAAACCTTTCCCAGGCGATGCCCATGATGCTTTGGCCGATGCGCAAGCTACAGCTGAATTAATGCTAGCGATGCTGGCTTTAGGCCGTAAATCACAAGTCGCGGAAAAGAAAGTCGCCGAGCCGGAGAAAAAAGCAGTCAATAACAACCTGTTTGCAGCCGCTTTTGCCAACGCTAAACGCAAATAACCCTAACGATCGAGGTCATTATGGCTGAATTGAATTTTTTGAGTTTAGAAGCCGCCAAACAAGGCGATCAATTTGATTGGTCAACGCTGAAAAACCAATTGAAATTTGATCGCGATGGTTTAATGCCGGCGATTGCCCAGCAATATGACACGGGTGAAGTGTTAATGCTGGCGTATATGAATCTCGCCGCGTTGGAAGAAACCCTGCAAACCGGTCGCGTGTGTTATTGGTCACGTTCACGCAAAAACTACTGGCGTAAAGGTGAAGCCTCTGGCCAAATCCAAACCCTCAAAGAAGCTCGTTTGGATTGTGACGGCGACACTTTGCTGTTATTAGTAGATCAAACCGGCCCGGCCTGCCACACCGGTCGCTCAAACTGTTTCTATAACGGTATTAAAGGCGACAAAATTGAAATCCTGTCCAATCCGCTGATTGATCCAGCTGAACTGTATAAACACAACCACTAAAACCCTACCACCAGGCCTGGTAGGATGATCAGCAAGAAAACAAAGCTTATTTAGTGGTCTTAAAAAATGCCATACGCCGACGCAGCTCCAACGCATTTTCACTCATATCCTCTGCAGCGGCGGAGGTTTGCTCAACTAGCGCAGCGTTTTGCTGAGTAACTTGGTCAATTTGCATTAAAGCCGTTTGCATTTGACGAACGCCAACCGCTTGCTCTTTGGATGCCTGACACACACCACTACTCATTTGCGACACCTGTTCAATGACATTTGCAATATCATTAATTGAGTCACCGGACTCTCTTGCTAACTTGGTTCCTTGGTCAATGCGAGCAACACTTTCACCAATTAAGTCTTTAATATCTTTTGCTGCCTCAGCCGACTTTTGTGCCAATGCACGGACTTCACCTGCAACCACCGCAAATCCACGCCCATGATCTCCTGCTCTAGCCGCTTCAACTGCTGCGTTTAGTGCCAACAAGTTAGTTTGAAATGCAATGCTGTCAATCAAACTCACAATTTCCGAAATTTTATGACTTGATTCCTGAATTGCATTCATAGCCCCTATCGTTTTTTGCATCACATCTGCGGCTTCTTTAGCTTTAACTTCTACATCATGCTCAATATCGGACTCCGCCTGAGAGTTTTGTGCATTTTGTTCAACTGCGGCACTGATTTGCTCCATTGTGGCTGAACTTTGTTCTAATGCAGCAGCTTGTTCTTGCACACGTTGACTTAGATTTATCGCCCCTTGAGCAACCTCTCCGGAAGACGTAGACACTGCCTCTGCTGCAATGAGTGCGGTTGAAACTGTTTCATTGAGCCGATCCATTGAGCTGTTTATCGCATTCTTAAGAACCAAAAACTCACCACCATAATCTGCAGTTAGTCGCTGAGTTAAATCGCCACCCGCCTGCGCTAAACTGATGGTTTTTACATCCGACATGACAGACTCAATAATCTCCATTGCCTGATTTATGTCTTGCTTCATCTTCTCAAATGCCCCATCCGCTTCCGCATTCACACGCCGATTTAATACGCCTAATTTCAGCCCCTCAACCACGCCTGCAATATCGTCAACAATATTTGCTTCAATCGTTCGATCCAACCACTCCACAACAAAACCCAGACGTTGACCTTTAAAATCTATCGGTGAAACAGTCAGTCGAAGCACTAACTGCCCGACTCTAATTTCGGCTTGATGTGTATCTTGCAAACTGGCCATCATTTCACGTTGATGTGCAGGGTTGCGGTGAAAAATATCCATGTTTGAACCCAAAACGGTTTTCACATCAAATGCGGGCAATGCCGCTTTAAGCTTGGATTCATTTTTATTAAACATCTGCATAAGGCTTTTATTCATGCGAATAATATTAAAATCGTTATCGGCGATCATAATGTTTGTACTAGCTGTATCTAAGGCTTTAGTCATAATTTCAGCTGCACGTAACTGATCATAACTGCGAGCGGCTGACTCTCCGACCCTTGATCGGATCATATTTAACGCAAACCCCCAAATTGTATTATCTGCAATGCGTTCGCGGAAATGCCCATTGGCAATATTTTCAACACCCTGTTTCAAACGTGAACCCAGCTGTCCGACATGCATTAATTTGTAGCCCAAAAAACTTAAACTCGCAGCAACAGCCAGCAACAGAAAAACGGTAAAAGTGGGTGAAATCGCATTTGAATAAAAACCGGCTACAACAGGAAATGACATCAATACGGCCGCTAACCCAAACCAACGTAAACTATTGCTTGATTTAACGCGCGTCCACGGGAATCCCTGCTGCCCTGCCGACACTTTGCGATACAACGTTTCAGCTGACATAATTTGATCTCGGCTGGCAGGATAACGGACTGACAAGTAACCGGTAATCTTACCGTTTTCAATAATCGGACTCGCATTAGCGGCAACCCAATAGTGATCACCGTTTTTACGCTTATTTTTGACGATACCAAACCAAGGTTGGCCGCTTTGAATGGTTTGCCAAAAGTCTTTAAACGCGTCTTTTGGCATATCGGGATGGCGCAAAATATTGTGTGGCTTACCTTTTAACTCAGCATCACTATAGCCTGATGCCTCTCGAAAACCGACATTATAATCAACAATATTTCCCTTTAAGTCAGCAGTTGACAAAATAACCATATCCGCCGGTAAAACATATTCTTTTTGCGTGACCATACGCATCGTCTCCCTGATTCAAATTCATAATCCGAGCTAATCGGACGAGAGAAGATCGTATTCAAGCTAAAATTCTAAGTACTTCTCCCGGAGACAATATGAAGTAAACAATGTCCTATAACAACAAATAATTGATCTAGATCAGCTAAACTTTCTTATAGGCTTAGTAGAAGTTTCAATTAAGCATAGCAATCATCAAGGTTTAATCATAACCGAACAATAGTTGTTGAACTTGTATTAAAAAATTAGCCTGATTAAAAACCAGGCCGACAAACTTAAAAATGCGTGCGCGGATTAAATGGCATTTTTGCTGCCATCGTTTCATAAAACGCTTTAGTAGCTTCATCATGAACTGGCGGGATATGAATTTGCACCACCACATACTGATCACCCGGCGTTTTACCCAAACCACGACCTTTGATTCGCAACTTCGCACCCGATTGAGTACCGGCCGGAATCGACATATTCACCGCCCCTTTTAATGTCGGCACTTGAACTTTTGTTCCTAACGCGGCTTCCCACGGTGTTAAAGGCAAATCAAGATAAACATCTTCCTCTTTCACTTTATATAACGGATGCGCCTGCAAATCGACTTCGATATATAAATCGCCGTTAGCGCCACCGCCAAAACCCGGCGCGCCTTGACCGGCCAAACGAATACGTTGGCCTTGTTTAATCCCCGGCGGAATTTTTACTTTAATTTGTTTACTGCGCTGGGTTATGCGTCCTTGATTATCGGCTTCGGGTATCTGCAAGTTCAAAGTACGCTCGTTGCCGTTGACTGCGTCTTCCAGCGTAACAAAAATTTTAACCCGTTGATCTTCACCTTTTTGTGCGTAACGCTGACCGCCAAAACCGCCGCCGAAGCCACCACCCCCAAAACCGCCACCGCCGCGAAATAACGATTCAAAAAAGTCACTAAAACCACCACCCTGACCACCGGCAAACATATCATCGAAACCGGGCGGCGGCTGGAATTGTTGGCCATTTTGATAATTCGCGCCCAATTGATCATACATCGCGCGTTTTTCTTTATCGCTCAAAACTTCATACGCTTCGCTAATTTCTTTAAATTTGTTTTCATCACCAGTGGCTTTATCCGGGTGATATTGCCCCGCCAGTTTACGGTATGCTTTTTTTATTTCAGCATCGGTCGCCGAACGTTCAACGCCGAGAATCTTGTAATAATCTTGATATTTCATACTGACCATTTTCCACTAAGTTTTAATGCATCTAATATGGGGATGTACGCCGTGATTTTCAATATTTGTTTTCAATCTAGTCGGTTTACCCGCATAATAAGCGGATTGTCATTTAACTAATTGATCTATTATGAACGCCGCTATTGATAAAGTCTTTATTCGCCCGGAAGGTTCTCTTCAAATTCTCTCTCAACAAGAAGCCGAACAGCGATGTGACACCAGCGACAAGGGATTAAATGAGTTACTGCGTCAATGTGCTCTGGCGGTATTAAATACCGGTAACGGCCAAGACAGCGGGCTACAACTATTGCAACAACATCCTGACTTTGACATCAAAGTAACGACGCGTGGCCGAGGTGTTGAGTTGATTGTAAGCAACCCGCCGGTTGGCGCCTTTGTCGAAGGCGAGTTAATTGCCGGCTTAAAAGAACATTTATTCGCCGTAGTACGCGACTTGATCTACGCCCGCAACGACATTATTCAATCCGGTTGTTTTGATTTAAGTGATTCTTTTGGCATCACCAATTCGGTATTTCATATTTTACGTAACGCCGGTGTTTTACGTCCCAATGAGCATCCAAATATTGTCGTGTGCTGGGGCGGTCATGCGATTCCGCGTCACGAATATGAATATGCTAAACATGTAGGTTATTCACTCGGTTTACGCCAACTTAACATTTGCACCGGTTGCGGGCCGGGTGTCATGAAAGCGCCCATGAAAGGGGCTGCAGTTGGGCATCATAACCAACGTTATGGCAACCGTCGTTATATTGGTGTTTCCGAGCCGGGGATTATTGCAGCCGAAGCGCCCAATGCGGTCGTTAATGAATTGGTGATTTTGCCGGATATCGAAAAAAGGCTGGAAGCCTTTGTGCGTTTAGGTCATGGCATCATCATTTTCCCGGGCGGACCCGGCACACTGGAAGAGCTACTTTATCTATTAAGTTTCTTATTACACCCCAAAAATGCCGACTTGCCGTTCCCGGTTGTTTTAACCGGCGATCACCACAGTCAGCATTATTTCGACCAAATCAAACGTTTCATTAAAGCAACCTTGGGCGAAGTTGCGTTACGCCGAATTAAGATTGATATTAACAATCCCGATGGCGTAGCGCAGTATATGAAAGAACATATGGATATAATTCGGCAAGACCGAAAAAATACCAGTGACGCCTATTATTTTAACTGGTTATTGCATATCGAAAGTTCACTGCAACAACCGTTTGAACCTTCGCATACAGCGGTGCGCGAATTAAATTTAACCAAAGATCAACCGGTTCACGAACTGGCCAGTCAATTACGCCGTGCGTTTTCTACGATAGTCGCGGGTAATGTGAAAGCCAGTGGTATCAAAGCAATCGCCGAACATGGTCCATTTGAGTTACGCGGTGACGAACAAATCATGCAAGCACTTGATGAACTGCTCAGTTTTTTAGTCTCGCAAAAACGCATGAAAATTAACGCGGATCACTACGAACCTTGTTATCGAATTATTAAAGAGTAACTACCATGAATTTTGCCGACCTAGAACTCGACGAGCGCTTATTAAGTGCGCTCGAAGCGCAACACTTTAATCGCCCCACCCCCATTCAACAAGCGGCGATTCCCGCTTTGCTAAACGGTGAAGATGTCCTGGCCGGCGCGGCGACCGGTACCGGAAAAACCGCAGCATTTGTCCTGCCCGCGTTGCAGCATTTGATTGACAATCCAAAACATAGTCATTGGCCACGGATTTTAATGCTCGCGCCAACCCGTGAACTGGCGTTACAAATTCGCGGCGTTGTTCGCCAGTTAAGTGCCAATATGACGGTACGTTCGATGGTGATTAGCGGCGGCTTTGCGCAAAACAAACAAATTGAAAATTTGGGTAACCCATTTCAAATTCTGATTGCCACCCCCGGGCGACTATTGAATTTGTTGGAGCAAGAAGAAGTTGAGCTCAGTGAACTCGAAATGGTCATTATCGACGAAGCGGATCGTATGCTTGATATGGGTTTAGGGCCTGATGTTTACGCGTTATTGGATGCCTTACCGGGCGACTTTCAAGCCGCGTTATTTTCCGCCACATTAGCCGGTAGCAGCATCCAGCGTTTTGCCGACAAACTGCTCGACAATCCGACCGTTATTCAAGTGGATGCCGCGAACCAGCAATCAACTCAAGTACAGCAAATTGTCTATTTTGCCGATGACCGCGCTCACAAAGAAAAGTTATTACAGGCAATCGTTAATGACCCAAGTTGCCAAAGTGCAATTGTTTTTTGTAACAAAAAAGAACGGGCCATTTCATTAGCAGATTGGTTGCAACAACAAGAGATCAGCGCGACCGTCTTGCATGGTGATTTTATTCAAGCCAAACGCTTAGAAAAGGTGCAAAAATTCCGTGAAGGAAAAATTAAAGTGCTCGTTGCAACCGATGTAGCTTCACGCGGCTTAGATTTACTCAATATCACCCATGTGATTAACTATGACCTGCCTTTGCGCGGTGATTTGTATATTCACCGTATCGGCCGTACCGGTCGTGCGCAAAACGTCGGTATTGCGATTAGTTTAGTGGAAGGGCATGAAATTAAAGAACTCGAACGTATTCAATACCATTTGCAGCGTACTTTACCCGTTGGCAAAATTGAAGGTTTGGAAGCGCGTTTTTCACTGAAAAAATCTAAAGCACCCAACAAGAAAAAACCGCATAAGAAAAAAGCGGCCAAAGCCGCTTTAAAAAAGAAAAAGTAACCGCTTAAATCGCACCACCAGGCCTGGTGGTGCTTCCTTCATCTTAAAACTCAGACCACTCATCAGCGCTATTTGAAGCGACATTAGACTCTGTCATTTTTACAGTGTTGTTGGCTTTAACCGGCGCAGACAACGCAGCCGCTTTAGGTTTAATCGGTGCAGCAAGCTGTGCCGTTTTATTCGTGCGAGCCTGAATACCGCTCGAGTTGCCTTTTGTCGTTTTAAAGAATGACATCCGTTCACTCAATACGCCGGCCTGTTCACGCATGCTTTCAGCCGCAGCCGAGGTTTCTTCCACCAGCGCCGCGTTTTGTTGTGTCACTTGGTCAATCTGTGTGATAGCTGTTTGTAGCTGACGAACACCTTCCGCTTGTTCAGATGACGCTTGCGAAATCTGTTCCGACATTTGGCTAACATATTCGATTGATGCGGCAATATCATTAATCGCCTCGCCCGACTCGGTTGCTAACTGGGTTCCTTGATCAATTCGCGTCACACTTTCATTAATCAAGGTTTTAATATCTTTCGCTGCTTCAGCTGATTTCTGTGCTAACGCACGAACTTCACCGGCGACCACCGCAAAACCACGACCATGATCACCGGCGCGCGCCGCTT
>DIJW01000099.1 GCA_002421475.1 Thiomicrospira sp. UBA5634
TCACTTGGCGAAATGGAGCAAGCACTTGCCGGACACGGCAAAATCGGTTTGCAAGAAATTGTGCAGGCGATGTTTATTTTCACCCATCGCGGCGAAATTCAATCGGCGCAAGCAACTGAAACTATTGCCGCAGTGCGTGAACGTTCACAGCGACTCAATCACCATTTAATTGATAACGCACGCGGCAGCAGCGATATTAATTATTTAGCCAGCCCGGTGACCGGCGGGGGGATTGAAGTTTCGCGTTTTCAACAACTGTTTTTGCTCGCCCACCATAACGGACTGAATCAAGCACCTGATTTAGCCGCCTTTGTATGGTCGATTTTAGAACCGATGGGCGAAGACATAACCAAATACGGTCGCCCTCTCCAGACGACGGAAGAAAAGCTGGCTGAATTAACCGAACGGGCAACAGACTTTCTACGCCGCGATTTACCGATGTATCAAGGGTTGCAATTGATCTAACCAGGCCTGGTGGTTAAACATCAGCCAATAAAAAAGCAGGCACCAGGCCTGCTTTTTTATTCCAACTTACATCAACTCTCGGCTGAACTTATTCATCCGTTTCGCTGTCAGATGTTGTTTTCGCTTTATCTTTTTTCGCCTTGGCAAACGCCATTTGGCTAAAGTATAAAGACAAACCAACCAACGCTATACCAATCGCGTAATACAACAAATCAATCGGCGTACTTGGTTTTAGGTAAATCGCGGCTTCAAAAAACATTACCACCAAGACTAATAAAATCACTTTGGCGAGTTTGTCTTTTAAGTCGTCCAAACTGTTAATCACCAAAATTTGGCTCGCGCCGTAAGCTTCTTTGGCGATGCTGAGTTTAGAAATAAACAACTCATATAAACCTAATGAAAAAATCAACATGATCGCGCCAATTAAGAACCCATCAACCGCGCCAATCACCGTACCAATCGCTTTGGCTTTTAATGCCGCCCGTTCGGTATATTCAAGCGTGTGGTATTCCGTCAGATAACCGAGCAGGTGAAATACCTCTACCGAAGTAATGTAAAACATAATAAACGCGATCAACAAACTGGCAATAACCGCCGATAAAACCACCAAACGGCTGTGCCACAATACCGCTTCAAAACCTTTCACCGTAGGTGATTTGGTTTCACAGTTGTTCAAACTGTTATTGATTAAATCACTCATAAATTATTCTCCTAAACTCTCAATCGTAAAATTATGGTTGGTATAGATGCACAAGTCAGCCGCAATCGTCAGTGCGTTTTCGACAACTTCATTCGCCGGTAATTCGCTGTGGCGCATTAAGGCTTGCGCGGCGGCGTGGGCATAACTGCCGCCTGAGCCGATAGCAATAAAGTCGTCTTGCGGTTCGATGACATCACCTGTGCCGGAAATCAACAACATAATATCGGCATCGGCGACAATCATCATCGCTTCGAGTTTGCGTAACGCGCGATCTGTGCGCCAGTCTTTCGCCATTTCCACCGCCGCGCGCATCAACTGTCCGTTGTGCGTTTGCAAACGGCCTTCAAAACGTTCAAATAAGGTAAAGGCATCCGCAGTTGCACCGGCAAAACCGGCCAATACTTTACCGTTATACAGGCGACGCACTTTGCGCGCATTGCCTTTCATCACAATGTTACCCAGCGTGACTTGTCCGTCGCCGCCGATCACCATTTTGCCATTACGTTTAACGCACAAGATTGTGGTGCCGTAAATTGTATCTGGTTTATGTGTCATCAAACGTTCCTTCTATTATTTGCTTGGTTTGCGCGCTCTTGGGTGCGCTTGATCGTAAACCTGAGCCAAATGTTGCAAATCGAGTTTGGTATAAATTTGAGTGGTGGAAAGATTGGCATGGCCTAATAATTCCTGCACGGCGCGTAAATCGCCGCTGGATTCTAACACATGCGTGGCGCAAGCGTGACGTAAGCGATGCGGCGACATTTTAGTCACCAGGCCTGCTTCGCGTGTGCGTTTATCCAGTCGCAACTGCACCGAACGGGTGGTGAGGCGTTTGCCCTGCTGATTAATAAAAACCGCTTGTTCATCCGCTTTGGCAAATTCGGTGCGCGCTTGCAACCAGGCCTGCATCGCTTGCTGCGCCTGCTTGCCGACCAACGCAACGCGCTCTTTATTGCCTTTACCTAATACTTTGACTGTGCCGGAACTCAACCCATCCAGGCCTGGTGATAAATCTAAATTCACTAATTCTGCTACCCGCAAGCCGGCCGAATAAAGCATTTCAAACATCGCTTGATCACGCAATGCTTGCCAACCTTCAACCGGCTGTTCCAAAAGTTGACGTGTTTGATCAATATCTAAACTTTTAGGCAAAGGTTTGGGTTGTTTCGGCGCTTTTACCGTTTTGGCGGGATTGGTTAAAACCAGCCCTTCGGCCAATAAAAACTGAAAAAAACTGCGCAACGCCGACAAGTGGCGCGCCATTGAACTGGCGGCCNNATTAACTTGGCTCATCACATAACGTTTGATATGTTGCGAATTGATTTGCGTCCAATCCAAGGTTTGCGGTTCACGCATTAACGCATCATACGACCAGGCCTTTATGCCCGTAGGGGTATGGTTGTCAGCGCGCGGCGGCAAATAAAACGCCAAAAAACTCAGCAAATCACGCTGGTAACTATCCAGGGTATGCGCCGATTTATTCTGCGCCCGCATTTGCTGTAAAAATCGCTCAATCTGCTGCATAAAATTAACCTGTGGCTTGAATTGTAGGTCGGACTTCAGTCCGACAAAAACTTTTTGAGTGCGAGATGTGTCGGACTAAAGTCCGACCTACAATCCGAGTTATCACCAAAAACTCAAAACAACCGATTGAGTCGGGCGGTAATCAACTCGGCCATCACCTTTAAAAAGTACGTGCCTAAGTCCGGTTGAAAACGATCTGTCGGACTGCCAAGCGCCAGCACGCCCCACACACGATCCCACCCCAATGGCAAACAACATAACGAATGTATATTTGATTCGCCATGAAACAAACCGCTTTTCCATTTTTCTTCAATCAAGCCGCACACAGGTTTACCGGCTTGCAGCGTATCGCGCAGGGTTTTCACCCAATCCTGCCGAACGCCGAGTTGACTCATGCCCGCGACACCGATACGCGGCACTTCCCAGGTGACCAACGTGACAAATTCAACCTTAAACACTTCTCGCATTTGACTGTAAATCGAATCCACCGCTTGCTGCTCATTTTCTGCCATTAACAATAGGCGCGTCAGTTGTTGCACTTTTTGCAATAAACGCCCGTTATCACCCGCAATCGACACCAGCGAATCCACTTCATCTTGTAAACGTTCTTTTTGTTCGCGTAATTGCCAAACTTGGCGCTCCAATAACGACACCGCCGTACCGGAAGCAGGATGCGGAATACTCAGCTGATCCAGCAGATTAGGAAATACATGAAAAAACTCGGGATTGTGCGCCAAATAATCGGCGACATGCTCGGCGTGAATATCATCGCGTCTAGCCATGCAACTCACCTTCAAACACCGTCGCTACTGGCCCGGTCATCCATAAAGGTTCGTCCGATTTGCCGCTCCAACGAATCACCAAATCACCGCCTGGCAAGGATACAGTAACACATTCATCCACCTTGCCCCACAAACGCAAAACCGCCATCGCCGCACACGCGCCGGTACCGCAGGCTTGGGTTTCACCCGCGCCGCGTTCAAATACCCGCAATTTGATATGCTGCGAATCGACCAACTGCGGGAAACCGACATTCGCTCTTTGCGGAAAACGCGGGTGCGACTCCAATGCCGCGCCCAAGCTTTCCACAGGCGCTGAATCAACATCCTCAAACGGCAATAACACCGCGTGCGGATTACCCATCGACACCGCGCCAATCAACCAGGCCTGGTGGTTAACTTCAATACTATAAGTCGGCGCTTGTTGCTCCGCCACAAACGGCAAAACCTGCGGATCAAACCGCGGCACGCCCATATTCACCCGCACCTGACTGTCATCTTCCAAATACAACACAATCAAACCCGACGCGGTTTCTACCGGAATTTCACGTTTTTGGGTGAGCCCCTTATCGTAAACAAAACGCGCAAAACAACGCGCGCCATTGCCGCACTGCTGCACTTCCGAACCGTCGGCATTAAAAATACGATAACGAAAATCCGCCTGCGGCGATTGTGACTTTTCCACCACTAAAAGCTGGTCAAAACCAATGCCCCAATGCCGATCCGCCCAAGCTTTCACCAGGCCTTGTTCAAAAGTGACGGATTGCGAAATCGCATCCACCACCATAAAGTCATTGCCCAAACCGTGCATTTTTGTAAAGCGTAAACCCATGCTGAATTCCTATAATGAATGACTCGCAACCACCAGGCCTGGTGGTGATACTCCACTCAAAGCTAAAAACATAAAAAAGATCGCTGGATTATAAACGAATCCTGCTGAAACTACGAAGAACACCACGTCACAGATTCAAGCCCATTTCAACCCAATATATGCGTACTTAATCTAGTAAATAAATTGTTTTTAAGATAACATCCAATTCTTAACTTTAGAGCAAAATTGTGTCTCAAATCGTAAATATTCAAATAAATAGGGATAAATTTTAATTTTATCTTGCTCCCAATTTATTAGAGGATAACCAAGTGAAGAATTGGATAAAAATTACTATAGGCATAATCGGCACAATTTTTTTAGGTGCTATTGGAAGCGGTCTTTGGGAAAGGTTTTTATCACCACTCGCAGATTCACTCGTAATCCTATCGGTCGAGTTTGTAAATACTATTTTCAAGTCATACAAAGATGGAATTTATGAAACGGCATCTCTAGGTTTTCATGAAAGTTACTCATTAATGCTATTTGTCATATATGTAATGGTGCTACCCTTTCTCTATCTTCGGCTTTTAAAAACACACCCTGCAACTAAAAATGAAAGTAGTGAATATGATAAAAAATTAGGCGGATTTTTAAGAAGCGAAAAAGGCTATATTTTCTTACTTATATTAACTGTAACAGTTACGATCTCAAGCTTATTTATTTTCACCAAAATCATATATACCAATCAGGTCATCACTTATTCAATGAGGTCATTAGATATTGTTAAACCATACATACCTTCAGAAGAGCACAACAAACTAGTCTCCACTTTTTATCAGGTTAGAAATACTGACGACTTCCATAAATTCAATAAAATCATACAAGAAATCGCAGAAAAAAACTCATTGCGATTACCTGCAAATACTCTATTGCAATAGTTGATCAAATTGAAATGACTATAAAACTAAATTCACTAAAATCCTTTTTAGTGTCTTGGTATACATGCAAGACACGTACTCTACTCATAAAAGATTGTTTCTCACAACTCAACAAAAATTTTATTTCTTCTAGACAACTACCACCTTAGCTCTTTACTTTTCCAAATATATTTTTCAAATTTAAACACATTATTTTCACTATGGCTGATTTAGCATGGCAAAAGGTTTTGCTTTATAATGAGACGTTTTTAACCTGCTGAATTAAGGGTGCGCAAAGCCTTATGATGACTCCGAAAGAGATAGTTCACGAACTCGATAAACACATTATTGGTCAAGCCGACGCGAAGCGCGCGGTAGCTATCGCCTTGCGTAATCGCTGGCGTCGTATGCAGTTAAACACTGATTTACGCGGCGAAGTCACGCCAAAAAACATTCTGATGATTGGCCCAACCGGGGTCGGTAAAACCGAAATCGCGCGCCGGTTGGCGAAGCTGGCGAATGCGCCATTTATTAAAGTGGAAGCCACCAAGTTTACCGAAGTGGGTTATGTCGGGCGTGATGTGGATTCGATTATTCGTGATCTAGTGGATAACGCGGTCAAAATGCAGCGTGATCAGGCGATCAAAAACGTACAACGCCGCGCGGAAGATGCCGCCGAAGACCGTATTTTGGATATTTTATTGCCACCGGCGCGTGGGCATGAAGATGAAAGCCATGATGCGATGGCGGAAACTCGGCAGAAATTTCGTAAAAAATTGCGCGAAGGTCAATTGGACGATAAAGAAATCGAAATTGATTTGCTGATGGCACCGGCGCATGTCGAAATTATGGCACCGCCCGGCATGGAAGACATGACTTCGCAATTGCAGGATATGTTTGAATCATTGGGTTCGAGCAAAAAACAGAAACGTAAATTGCCGATTAAAAAAGCGTTTAAATTGCTGACTGAAGAAGAAGCGCACAAGCTGATTAACGATGACGATTTAAAAAGCCAAGCGGTCGAAAACGTAGAGCAAAACGGCATCGTGTTTATCGACGAAATCGACAAGGTAGCGAAACGTGCGGATGCCGGTGGTGGCGATGTGTCGCGCGAAGGTGTGCAACGTGACTTATTACCCCTGATTGAAGGAAGCACGATCTCGACAAAATACGGCATGATCAAGACAGATCATATCTTGTTTATCGCATCCGGCGCTTTCCACATGAGTAAACCGTCAGATTTAATTGCCGAATTACAAGGCCGTTTACCGATTCGAGTAGAGTTGAAATCGTTGCGCGTAGAAGATTTTGTGCGCATTTTGACCGAGCCAAAAGCTGCCCTCACCACCCAAGCAACTGCGTTATTAAACACCGAAGGCGTGGAGGTGAGCTTTACCCAAGACGGCATTCAGCGCTTGGCGGAAATTGCTTATCAGGTGAATGAAAGCACCGAAAATATCGGTGCGCGTCGTTTACATACGGTGATGGAGCGCTTGCTGGAAGAAGTATCTTATAGCGCACCGGATCAAGCCGGTTCGCAAGTTTTGGTGGATGCCGCTTTTGTTGAACAACGCTTAGGCGAACTCGCTAAAGACCAAGATTTATCACAGTACATTTTGTAACGAATATGCATATTCCGACTGAAATAAAACTGCATCAAAAATCGCACCAGCTGGAAGTCAGTTTTGATGATGGTCAAACTTACCGCTATAGCTGTGAGTTTTTGCGCGTTTATTCGCAGTCGGCTGAAGTCACCGGCCATGCACCAGGCCAGGAAACATTGCAAGTCGGCAAACAGGATGTCAATATCGACGCCATCACGCCGGTTGGCAATTATGCGGTGCGGCTGCATTTTAGCGACGGCCATGACAGTGGTATCTACACTTGGGAACGGCTGTACGATCTCGGTGAACACTACCAAAAATATTGGGTTGCTTATTTACGCCAGCTGATGCGCGCCGGTCACAGCCACCCCGAACTGACAAAACTTCAAAAGGAGTCAGGCAAATGAACCACTCAAACCAATCCAATCACGCCAAGCAAACCATCGACTTTGGTTTTAGCGAAGTGCCGCTGGAAGAAAAAGTTAAAAAAGTCAAAGGTGTGTTTGACTCGGTGGCGCAAAAATACGATGTGATGAACGATGTGATGTCGTTAGGCATTCACCGTTTATGGAAACGCCAAACCATCGAACTTAGCGGCGTGCGTACCGGCATGACTGTGTTGGATTTGGCCGGCGGTACCGGCGATTTAACCAAGGCTTTTGCTAAACGAGTTGGCGCGAGCGGTAAAGTGGTATTAGCCGATATTAACGAAAGCATGGTGCGAGTCGGGCGTGATCGTTTGTTGGACGAAGGCGTTGGAGCGCAGGTGGAATACACCATTGCAAATGCGGAAGCCTTGGCCTTCCCCGACAATACCTTTGATGTGGTGACGATGGCGTTTGGTTTGCGTAACGTCACCCATAAAGACAAGGCGCTGGCGGAAATCGCGCGTGTACTTAAACCGGGCGGTCAGGCGATGATTTTGGAGTTTTCTAAAGTGCATCAGCCGTTACTTGCCAAGGCTTATGATTTTTATTCGTTTAATATCCTGCCGAAAATGGGCAAGTTGATTGCCAATGACGAAGCCAGTTATCAGTATTTGGCCGAGTCGATTCGCATGCACCCGGATCAAGAAACCTTGAAAAAAATGATGCTGGATGCCGGTTTTGATAAAGCGGAATATATCAATATGAACGAAGGCATTGTGGCGTTACATCGCGGATGGAAGTTCTAATGAGCGCGCGCGATTCAAACCGCGACTGGGAAGAGGATTTAGCGCAAATTGTTGGTGATCCTCTGGCGTTCCAAATCGGTTATCGCGTGCGCGATTTGCAACAAAAAAGCCAGCAAATCAAACAAGACGGCGCACAAATGCTCAGCGAATATGTGCGTTACGAACTTGATCTATTGCCCAGCACAAGTCAAATCGAACTTTTTAACCAACAAGTCTCTCAACTTGACGCGGATGTTCAACGCCTCGAGCAACGTTTGCAAGCCTTAGTGAAATAACTCGGTAATCACATTTTATGAATCCATTTAAACAACTGTTACGCCTGATCAAAATTAACCGTGTCATCACCTATTATCGCCTCGATCAAATGGTATTGGCGAATAGCAAATACCGTTCATTAATTTGGCTTAACCGTTTATTGCCGTGGAACTGGCGCCCTACTTGCCAAGGCGGTCGCGGCGTACGTTTGCGTTTGGCTTTAGAAGAACTCGGCCCTATTTTCATTAAACTCGGCCAAGCTTTATCTACCCGCAAGGATTTATTGCCGGAAGATATTTCAGTTGAGCTGACCAAATTACAAGACGATTGCCCGCCGTTTGACGAAGATCACTCACGCCAGATTATCGAAAAAGGCTTAAAACGTTCAATTTCAGATGCGTTTGCCAGCTTTGAGGCCACGCCGATGGCGTCTGCTTCGATGGCGCAAGTTCACGCTGCCACCCTGCATAGCGGCGAAGATGTCGTGGTTAAAGTGGTACGCCCCGACATTAAGCCGGTGATTGAACAAGACGTGTCGATTATGTTTACGTTGGCGCGTTTGGTTGAATTAGCGGTAAAAGAAAGCCGCCGCTTACACCCGACCGAAGTGGTGGGCGAGTTTGAAAAAACCATTTTGGATGAAATGGACATGATGCGTGAAGCAGCAAATGCGGCGCAACTTAAACGTAATTTTGCCGACTCGAATTTATTGTATGTGCCGGAAATTTATTGGTCGCACACCAATGAAAACGTGATGACGATGGAACGCATTTACGGCACGCGTATTTCTGAAACCGATAAGTTGATTGCGGACGGAATCGACCTGACAGACCTGTCGGCCAAAGGCGTGACCATTTTCTTTACCCAGGTGTTTAAACACAACTTTTTCCATGCCGACATGCATCCGGGCAATATTTTCGTATTGCCCGATGGGCGTTATGCCGCGATAGATTTCGGCATTATGGGCACATTAACACCGGAAGATCAACGTTATTTGGCCGAGAATTTTTTAGCGTTTTTTAACCGCGATTATTTGCGTGTTGCCGAGCTGCATATTGAGTCCGAATGGGTGCCAAAAGACACCCGCGTGAATGAACTGGAATCCGCGATTCGCGCGGTGTGTGAGCCGATTTGGGATCGTCCGTTAAAAGAAATTTCGTTTGGTTTATTTTTAATGCGCCTATTCCAAACCGCCCGCCGTTTCGGCATGGAAGTGCAACCTCAGTTAGTCTTACTGCAAAAAACGCTGTTAAACATCGAAGGCCTGGGGCGTCAGTTAGATGATGAACTGGATTTATGGGATACCGCTAAACCGTTTTTAGAAGACTGGATGCAAGAACGTGTTGGTCTTAAAAGTCTGGCAAAAAACGTTAAACGTAATTTGCCGTTTTGGATTGAAAACGCGCCGCAACTACCAGGCCTGGTGCATTCGGTTTTAAATAAAGCCGCGCACGGTCAATTGGAGTTACATTCCGGCCAAATCGCGCGCATTGAGCAAGCATTAGCCAAACAAGCGCAACAACAACGCCAACGCGCTATCGCGCTATCGCTGGCGGCGGCGGCGATTTATTTAGAGTTTAATCAGTTTGGTTTAGACTGGAGTGTTTGGCTGCAAGCAGGCCTGTTGGTTGTGGCGGGCTATTTACTGCTGAAGAAATAACCGTTTTCTCTGCATTTTTGTTGGATTACGTTTTTCAAACTAATCCAACCTACCGCGTTTAACAACTCCCTTAACGCTGGCGTGGTGTTTCAATCAACACAGGTGCCACCCGCTCAATATCCTTATCTCGATCTAAACGTTTAATTAACGCGTCGTAATCAGCAACCGGATTCACATCAAACACCGCACTAAACCGATTCGGCAAAGCGGAAACCAACTTAAAACCATAGCGTTTTTCCAGCAGATGAATATCTTGCTCACGATGCGTTTTAATCAGAAATAAGCCGTTAATTACGGCAAATTGGTCAGTGGTTTGTAACACCGGATAAAAAGTCGATTGCAAACGCTGAATCGGCGCACAAGTATTAAACCAGGCCTGGTGGTTAGGTTCAGCATATATAAACCAAATCCCCACTTGCGCTATCGCGTCTAAATCAGACTGCTTATCTATACTGGCGGCGTAATTAGGAGCGGTTTGATAAGCCTCTCCCGCCAAATGCTTCACCACATCACACGACGACCAGGTCTGGTGGCTGATTAAACTTAACCCGACCAACCAGCTAAAACGCTTAAAATTCATAACGCATCTTAGCCCACAACTGACGCCCCAAACCGGGATAATCATCTTGATACGCTGCGATATAACTTCCTGCTAAAGTTGAAAGTGTGCCGTTAATTGGTGCGGGAGAGCGATAGTCTGCATCCATTAGGTTGTCAACACCAAGGCTGAGTGTGAGTCCTTTAAACTCGCTGGAGGCGTAATTGGCGGTAACATGGGTTAAGGTATAAGCGGCTAATTTTTCACGATCATCATAAGGTTCGCGCGCACGATCACCCACATGATTAAACCAAGCGGTCAAACGCCACTGATTATTAAGGGCATAATTTAACCCTAGATTAGCCAGCCGGTTCATTGAACCCACCACTGGTTTGTTATTTTCAACATCTAATGTTTCTAACCAACTAGCATTGGCAAAACCGGTTAAGCGAGTCGCTAAACTAAATTCACTATCCCATTCAATACCCTGGGTCTTGGCTCGAATAAAGGGCTCACCACCGTAATCACCTGCAAAATAACCATAAAACACCGTGCCTTTCGGCATATTGTCATACTCGGAGTAATAGGCGCTCAAACGCTGCACATGACGCGCACCTTGAAATACATACCCCAACTCCGCATGATGCGTTTGCGTTGTTTCTTGCTGTTGACCACCTGTATCAGTTACTTGATAAATCGGCGGTGTAATCAGGGATAAACTATATTGCGCCTTCAGTACGTGTTGGTCATTGAGTCGCCAAACTGCCGCAATTTTAGGGGTAACCGTTGGTTCTTCCAGTTTTTTGTAGACGCTGCTGTCAGCACCGGAACGATCGGTATAATCCACATTAACCTGTC
>DIJW01000096.1 GCA_002421475.1 Thiomicrospira sp. UBA5634
AAATACCGGCTGTAAATCTTCGCGTTCCAACCAAACTTTGTTTTGCACTTTTTGCGACAACAACGGCGCATGCTCGAGCGGCGTTTCTTGCGCCACATCATAGACCGGCACGGTTAATACACGTTTTAGGATTTGCTCAGGCATCACAATTACTCAATTTTTTATATTGCCCGCATTATACCAATCCAAATTCTTTCTCGTGGGAAAAAGGGTTAACTGCACCAGGCCTGGTGGAACGCAGCATCTCAATACTTTCTCAATAGTCCTTGTTTTTTATAGGGATAAAATCTTCACATCCAAAAACCTATAAGGAATACTCCATGCAACGTAAACGTTTATATCTCGCACTAATCCCTTTATTAGCCATGTCCACTTCGGTATTAGCCCAATTAGATACGATTAGTATCACGGCCACCAAACTTGAGCGCGAATCTAAATCCGTGCCGCAAAGTGTGTACATTATTGATGAAAAACAAATCGAAACCGAAAATGCCACCAGCATCAATGAATTGATCAGCACCATCCCCGGCGTGACCGCAGTGAGCAAAAACAATGGCTACGATTCTCGTCTGATTATTCGCGGTGCCGGTTTAAAAGCGCCTTTCGGTGTAAGAGAGATCATGGTTATTCGTGATGGGGTTCCGATGACGGATCCTGACAGCTTTACCCGTTTTGATGTAATTGACATTGATGATGTTGAAGCGATTGAGGTTTACAAAGGACCCGGTTCGATTTTCGCCAGTAATGCCACCGGTGGCGTGGTCTTTATTCAATCCAAATCAGTGTTTGACGACCAACAAGATCGGATTAAAGTCGGTTATGGCAGTTTTAACACGGTTAAATTAAATGCCAAAAAGTCCATTCAAGTTTCTGAGCAAGACAGTTTTGCGATTAACTTCTCACGTCGTCAATCGGATAATAATTGGCGTGATTGGAATGAGTTCGACACCACCCAATTCAGTGTTAAACACGGCCACTTGTTTAACGACAACTCGGTTATCGAAACTGAAATCGCTTACACACAATCGAATTTGCAATTGCCGCAATCACTCAGTGCGGCTGAATATGAGGCTTATAAAGACACGGGCGAAACCACCAACACCGGCGGCGCCTGGCAAAAAAGTGGTCGTTACTCCAACACCTTATTTGTGAACAGCCGTTATGAAACCACAATGGGTGAATATGCTTTTAAACCGCAAATCTATATGACCCGCTGGGATCATTTCCATCCGGTAACCGGCATCATCAATGACTCACAAGACAATACCGTTATCGGCACCGATTTGGCCTGGAGTCGTAGCCACGACTTCTTCAACATGCCGTCGGAACAAATTTTTGGTATTGGTGTGCGTGCTGACCTGCAAAACGATGCCAAAAAGTATGAATATGCCGACGTCACAACCGGTTTCGGCGGACGCATCACACAAGTTAACTCGGATGAAAAAGGTGATTTAGCCAATATTGAAGACAGCGACAGCCAAATCTATAGCGCTTATATGCAAGAATCTTTTTCACCAAGCTCTAAATGGAAAATTGACTTGGGAATTCGCACGGACCTGCTCAGCATGAACATTAAAGGCACGGAATTCCGTAGCTATAACTTTGCAACCGGCACCTATCAAGCCGGTAGTGGAGACTACCAATATCAAGAAACCTATCAACTGGTGTCACCAAAAATTGGTGCCAGTTATGCGCTGACCGATACGATTAACCTGTTTGCTATCGCGGTTTCAGCTAACCAAGCGCCTACCGCGAATGAAATGCAAGCCAATCAAACTTACAATAAAAGCGACCTTAAAGGCGCCACCTCAAGCAATTTTGAATTCGGTTTAAAACAACGCGGCTCTAAATTCAGCGCTGATCTAAACGTCTATTACACCCAACTGACTGATGAAATCGTTGCGGTGAAAGACGGCACCATCACTTACTATGAAAACGCAGGACAGACCGAACGCAAAGGTGTGGAATTAAGTGCGCAATACCAAACCACTGCAAGCATCAGCCTTGGTGTGAATGCCAGTGCCATGGATTATCGCTATATCGACTACATCAGTTCGGGTTCGGACTACTCCGGTAATCGTCCACGCTTTATTCCCGACTACCAATATGCATTGTCCGCCAACTGGCAAAAACATAGTTATTCCGCACGAGTCGAAACAATCGGATTTGGTCCTTATTACATTGATGATGCCAACACGGAACGTGATCAAGGTTATGACGGTGTGACTAACATCATGCTGGGTTATAGCAAAAAGTCACACTTGTTGAATTTAAGTGTCCGTAATCTGTTTGATCAGCGTTATGCCCAAGAAGTATCCAAAACGACCGGCTTTACCACCAGTTACTACTATACGCCGGGGACACCACGAAACCTGATGTTAACCTATCAGTACAAATATTAGGAGCCGGATATGAAAATTGTTGAACGCCAATCAAGCCGTTTAAACTTACTACGCTGGCCGGTGATCGGTTGGTTTTTTAACCACACCCCGACTATGCAAGTGATGCGTTTGCTCGTATTAGCGATGCTGGTCAGTGGTATTTATTTTGGTTTGGTTTATCCCACCAAAGACCTCAACCCCTACACCGGCGCGATTTTTTGGTCGCTATTTTGGCCTTTCTTTCTAATTGTCAGCATGGCAACGCTTGGCTCCATTTTTTGCGGAATTTGCCCGCACAGCTTTGTCGGTAAATACCTCAATAAAATCGGCCCACAAAAACCGATTCCGGCTTGGTTAAAAAATCGCTGGATCGGATTTGGTCTGTTGTTGGCGGCATATTGGGTGCCAATTTATGCCTTTCCTTCACTGCTAAAAACGCCGTGGATTACAGCACTGTTTTTTTTGATTTTGACCCTTTTCGCTTGGATCAGTTTCTATTTATTTAGAAATATGGCCTATTGCTCAAATCTATGTCCGATTGGTTCGGTCACCAGCGCATTTGGTAAAGTCGGTTTTGCAAAATTGACGACTGATCAAAATCACTGCGCGTCTTGTCGCAGTTTTGATTGCATGAAAGCCTGTCAATGGAACCTTAAACCCTACTTGTTTGAGCAGAAAAACTCGATGGGTGACTGTACACTTTGTATGGATTGCACCAAAGCCTGTAATGCTGTGGAATTTAAGTTAAGCAAACCCTCTACTCAACTTTGGCAGGCATCAAAAGCCAAAGAACCCATGAATGTTTGGGTATATGTTTGGTTATTGGCAGTGATTTCTATCACCATGCGATTCCACCACTCTCTCGGTCACTCTTCAATTAAAGAGCAATTACCTTGGGTGCAAATCGGTAACTGGCTGAATGTTGCATTACCTATTCCAATGCTTGATTGGATCGGTGCGGTAGCACTCGGCATGGCGGTCGCCATTACCTTTATGATTGTATACGCCAGCTTCAGCATCAGCGCCAAAATGATCAATCAACCTTTTAGTCAATACTTTCAGTCAGTCGGTCAGATGTTAGCACCATTAATGTTAATTGGCGGTTTAAGCCATGTAGGCAGTTTCTTTTTCTTGCATTACGCCTCGGATGTGGCGAATGCTTGGTACTGGCTCATAGGTTCGGCCAGTAAAATGCAACCCTTAGCCAGTTTTCGCGATGCATGGGTGCATCTGTTTGGACTATTTAATTATCTGGCTGTTATTTGGGCGATGTTTATTCTGCATAAACGCCTTGGGATGTTGGCATTAAATGGCCCCAAACGTCTGGTGATTTTTTTGATTAGTGGATCAATGATTTGGTTTTACCTGTATTTGGTGGTGTTACGCGCCATGATTCCACGCGGTCATTAAAGCTTCACTTTGCCAATCACCAGGCCTGGTACTTGAGATAACCAGGCCTGGTGGTTAGCTATTACGTGTTTTTATCAAATAGATACCTTTTCAATCCGCTTCAAATCTCAATACTTTCTCAATACTGTTAATCGGTCAGCTTTCTACAATAACGTCACTACAAATGACTTTATTAAAGGAAACTTCATGCATCACCAATCCGTCTTAACCCTTGCTATTCTGACCGCCCTTTCAACACCGGTTTTGGCTGAAAATCAGTTATTACCAATTCAAGTTCAAGCGCATGCAGAAACAGACAGCAGTCAAACTGGTGAACAAATCTTGCAAAGCTCAGGCAATAGCGAAACCGGTGCGGTATTTCGCCAAATTAGCGGTGTTGAAGCCTCGCGTTTAGGTGGTCATGGTTTGGATTTGATTATTCGTGGACAAGCGCAATCACAAGTCAACATCTTGATTGATGGCGGTAAAGTAGAAGGCGGCTGCCCAAGCCGGATGGATCCACCTAGTTCCTATGTTGAATTATCGAGTTTTGACAAAATCACCGTGATTAAGGGTGTGCAATCTCTGCAATATGGTGTAGGCGGCACGGGTGGCACTGTTTTGTTAGAACGGGATATTCCGCAATTCGAGGCCGGCAAACCCTATAACGGTAAAATCCACGCTGCCACTAATTCAAATGGCTTAACCCAAGATATTGGCGCTGAAGTGGCTGCTGGTGGTAAAGAAGGCTACATCGTTTTACAAGGTGCTCAAAAGCAAGCCGACAACTATAAAGACGGCAACGGTGATGAAGTACGTTCAAGTTACGAAACTACCCAAGGTCATATTGATTTGGGTTGGACGCCGTCTGAAGATCATCATTTAAAACTATCTCACGAAATTTCTAATACCAAAGATGCGCTTTACCAAGGCGCAGGCATGGATGCACCGAAAGCCGATGCAGTGATGTCACGACTAAGTTATGAGGGCAAAAACTTTAACGGCCCAGTTAATACCGTCAATTTGCAGGTCTACCAATCCACTGTTGAACATGTGATGGATAACTACTCCCTTAGAACACTTACTGCTCCAGCTGCAACAGTTGCGCCGAGCGATACAGTTGCATCGGGCGCGACATTAAAACTATCAACTGACATTCAACAAACCAAGCTGGAATACGGCGTACTGTTACAAACTGTTGAAAAACGTGCTACGCAAGAAAATGCCACCACTGGTGCTGTTAACTTTTTAATGTGGCCCGATGTCCGCACCCAACAAAATAGTTTATTCGCCGAAGCCAATACCGCTCTGACCCAATCAAGCAATTTGATTTATGGCGTGCGGGTTGATCAAGTCAATGCTAAAGCGCATGATGCAGAAACTTCTCCAGCCATGGCAGCTAACATCCCCACTACTATTTATACCGCTGTATATCAAGATTACTCTGGAGAAACCAGCGTTAATGAAACTAACTGGAATGGCTTAGTGCGTTATGAACAACAACTAGCAAACAATCTTCAGTGGTTTGCTGGCTTTAGTCACAGCAAACGCACGGCAGATGAAACTGAGCGCTTTTTCGCCACACGCAACAACCGCACAGGTAATCCTGATTTAAAACCTGAACAACATAACCAGTTTGATCTTGGATTTAGTCAAACTAACAGTGGTTTAAATTGGAATGTGTCAGCCTACTATGATCGTGTTAATGACTATATTTTGAGTGATTTAGCAAAAAACCAACTTGATCAAGTCAATGCTTTAAATGTGAATGGCGACACAACAGGTATAAACGGCGTTTTTGTAAATATTGATGCAGAAATAATCGGTGCTGAATTTGATTTTGATGCCAAACTCAACCAGGCCTGGTTACTGAGCGGTGCTTTCGCTTACACACAAGGTCGTAATTTAACTGATAATCGAAACTTGACCAATATGGCGCCCTTGAACGGTAACCTTAAAGCGCAATATGGCACCTCTAACTGGTATGCTGGATCACGTGTAAACTTTGCGACAGAACACAAGACCGTAAACAGCGAATTTAATGAGCAACCAACTAAAAGTTGGAGCACCCTTGATGTGTTTGCAGGATATCAGCTGAGTAAGTCGGTACTGATTCAAGCGGGCGTAGACAATATGACTGACGAAGCGTATGTAACTCATGTTAATCGAACCTATAACGACGGGGTTACGACAGAGCTCGTAAAAGTCATGGAGCCGGGTCGTAACATTTGGGCGCGAGTACAGGCTAAGTTCTAGCAGCCAAAATTTAGTAGAATAGCCAACCATTCAACCCCACACCGCCGTTTGGCGGTGTTTTAATTGGAGTGTTTTAATGAACCAACAGAAACTTAATCGAGCTTTTTTATTGTTGATGCTGGCTTTTGGCGTATTTTTAGCCGGCAGTTACGCGCTAATTTATGTAATCAAGCCGACTGAAACACATCAAAATGCAAATAAAGTGTCACTTGAAGCGCCAATTGGCGGCAACTTTACCCTAATCTCGCCCAATGGCGAGGTATCGTTAAGTGACTTTAAAAATAAGTTGGTTTTAGTCTATTTTGGCTATACTTTCTGCCCCGATATTTGCCCAACCAATTTAGGCAATCTGTCAATGGCCTATCGTCAACTCAGCGATGAACAAAAATCTAACTTACAAATTCTGTTCATTTCTGTTGATCCTGAGCGCGACACACCGGAGCGTTTACAGCAATACGTGAATTATTTTGACGCCAATATGATCGGTTTAACAGGCAACGCAGAAACCCTGCTTGAAATCAGCCGTCGTTATGGCGTGGTGTATGCAAAGGTGGATGATCACAAAGAAAACTACGCCGTTGATCACTCAGCCTTTACTTATGCAGTGGATCAACAAGGTGTGCTACGTGAGCAACTACCGCACGCCACCGCACCGAATCAATTTATTGACACCATTCAACGTTATTTAAATCGTTCTACTAACTAGGAGTTTGAGATGTTAAAAGCTAACCAATTAACTGCATTAGGATTGAGTGCGTTATTAAGTTTTTCTGCCCTTGCCAATCAAGCCGAAGCTTTATTGATCGACAATCCTTATGTGCGCGAAATGCCACCAAGCGCGCCAGCAACGGGAGCATTTATGACCTTTGAAAACGCATCGGATGCGGATGTGGTATTGATTAAAGCTAAGTCTGATGCCGCCAAAATTGTTGAGTTGCACACTCACATTCACGATAACGGCGTGATGCGGATGCGCGAAATTCCGGAAATTGTGATTACAGCTAATCAACAAGTTGAACTTAAACCGGGCGGTTTACATATTATGTTGATTAACCCGACTCGTGCGTTAAAAGAAGGTGAGACAGTGGAAATTGATTTGGAGTTTAAAGACGGATCAACAACCAAAATCAGCGCACCGGTTAAAAAAATTATGGGCATGGGTATGAATCGTGGTGACGGCCAAGGTCGCCATATGATGGGACAATAAGTTTTTATAATCAGGCTTGGTAAAACAAACCACCAGGCCTGAAGCTCATTAAAAAGCCTCTAACCGCGTTACATCATACGCCGGTTCTTCGTAAGGATGAGTTTGCTTAAGCGCGTGAATCACATCATAAATCCGCGCCTCGTCAACCAACACTTCCACCCGATATTCTTCCACTATCTCTAACTTATCCAACTCGCCAATAAACGCTGCACTGCCTGCTAATGGACGAAACTGCCCTATTCCTTTGGTTTGCCAAGCACAGCTGTCGTATGCGCCCTGCTTACCGCCACCGGCGGCAAAAACCGCCGCCTTAACCGACTCTACGTTTTGCTCCGGCGCAAAAAACACTAATTTATACATACCAACCTTTTCCTTTTAGTTATTTGTTTTACACACAGCGACTGACACTATTGCCGATTTTGCTGTTTAACCGTGCAAAGCGCACGGAAGTTCTCTAAAATAAGCCAGACTTATCAATTAAAAGGCTGCCACATGAATCAGGCTTCAATGAAAAAACTACTCGCTACTTATTTCGTTATTATTGCATTAGGTATCGCATCTTACGTTACCGGCGTACATTATTATGCCAATATTGCCGGCTTTATTGGTGCGATGGGTTTAATGCTGGTGTTCTTTAAAGACCGTCCGGATGAAGAAACCCATTCAGCCGAATACGTTCAAGATAAAAAAATGCGTCGTTATTGGTACATCACTTTCGCCACCGGCATATTGTTTAGCTTGTTATTCGGCAGCTTTTGGAATCACCAAATTGGCGGGATGTAAGATTAACCGGTTAATTAAAACTATAAAAAAGCCCCGACTTGCGGGGCTTTTTTTATTACCAGGCCTGGTGCTGCCGGTAATGGTTTAAAACATTTCAATTTCACCTTCATCCATCGTGCCGGTACTCACTCGACGCATACGTTTCGCTTCAATGACCTGACGTTCAGCATGAATCGTATGACGGAACTCATCCAATCGTTCGTTATACTCTTGCGCTGATGAAACCGGATTTTCTTTGCTTTCTTCTAAATACTGGTTAATTTGGCGAGAAAAGTTATTCAGATTTTCCAAGTGGTTCATCACCTGCTCAACTAACTGACGCACAATATCTTCAAACTGTAATGACCGCACTGCATTCGACACACTGCGTTCAATACCGCTAATCATGCCTGAAACATCACCTAATTTGGTGGAGATAGTTTTGTTCATTGATTCTAAATCATCCAGCATCGAGTTGACTTTGGTTTGCGAAGTGGATGCTTGCTCCATATCTTTGCTTGCCATTTCACTCACAATCGACCGCACTTGATCAACCGTATGACGGGCTTTTTGTGCTTTCAAGCGAATTTGTTCGTTAAGCTGATTAGAATTTAGTGACAACTTACGTACTTCGTCTGCCACTACCGCGAAACCGCGACCGGCCTCACCGGCACGCGCTGCTTCAATCGCCGCGTTTAAAGCCAATAGGTTAGTTTGATCGGCAATCCCTTTCACGTCCTCTAACAAGGTAAAAATCGCTTCAATTTGCGACACCATGTCATCAATTTTGTTAACCGTTTGACTGCTGCGCTGACTACCGTTAGTAATCATATCAATCAACTGTTGTAACACCACTTTCGTTTCTGCAGAGAAACTCTCAATGCTCATGCCTTGTCCGCTACCGCCTAAGTTAGCAAGCAACGACAACACTAATTCATACTGTTCTTTGGTTTGTTCATGCAAACCGGTAAAGCTGGTATTCAAGGTATCAATTGATTCAGCGACCAATGCTTTAACCTGCAATAACTCACTGCGCACTACTTCAACTTCTTCGTCAATAACGGCATCAACATCACTCATAATAAGTTGTAATGCACCGCCTGATTCACGAACGGTCACCATTGGTTCAACGGCTGAGCGTGTTTGAATTTTGGCGATACCGGACGAGCCTGATGCAAGACGGGTATTGACATAAATCAACCGTGTCCATACTAACGAGATCAGAAACGCAATCACCAGCGGCAGATATGGAATTTCAAGCCACATCAGACTAATGCCGACTAATGTAACTAACCAAGCGGGCCAATAAAGTTTAATAATTTGAAGCATGTATGATTTCCTCAACTCGTGCATAGGATGACGTTGTTTGCAATTGAAGCATATTATATGCCACTCAGCGCATCACAAAGTCTAAAATATTCTTTGGAATGGCATCCAACGCTAAAACTTTATCAGCTGCACCCAGTTTAACTGCTTCACCCGGCATCCCCCAAACCACACTTGTTTTCTGATCTTGTGCAATCGTTGGCGCGCCGGCTTCTTGAATTTCTTTTAAGCCTTGTGCGCCATCGGCGCCCATCCCAGTCAGCAATACACCAATTGCATTAACACCCACATTCTGTGCTACTGATCGAAACATAACGTCTACCGATGGTTTATGGCGATTAACCGGCGGCCCATCATTTAGCCGACAAACATACCTTGCACCATCTCTCGCAACGAGTAAATGTTTATCACCCGGCGCGATATAAACATGCCCCGGTAATATTTGCTGACCATCGACTGCCTGCATGACCGTCATTTGCGAAACCGTATCCATACGTTTTGCAAACGGCTCACTGAATGCAGCCGGAATATGCTGTGAAATCACAATACCCGGACAACTTGCCGGCAAACGCATTAATACTTCTT
>DIJW01000195.1 GCA_002421475.1 Thiomicrospira sp. UBA5634
AACACGAATACCGCTGGTCACAAATGGTGACATCGGATCATTCGGCACCGAGTTTTTGTTGATCGTAATATGCGCCGCGCCTAACGCCGCGTCTACCAATTTACCGGTCAAACCTTTGTCAATCAGGCTCACTAAGAACAAATGGTTTTTAGTACCACCTGAAACCACATCCAAACCACGTGCCATAAATACTTCGGCCATAGCTTGTGCGTTTTTAATCACGTTCGCCGCGTAGGTTTTAAACTCAGGCTCCATCGCTTCTTTAAACGCTACCGCTTTGGCTGCAATAACATGCATTAACGGGCCGCCTTGGGTTCCCGGGAACACCAACGAGTTGAGTTTCTTTTCAATTTCAGGATTAGCTTTCGCCAAAATCAAACCACCACGTGGGCCACGTAATGTTTTATGAGTTGTAGTCGTCGTCACGTCGGCAATTTGCACCGGATTTGGATACAAACCGGCCGCCACCAGGCCTGCTACGTGCGCCATATCCACTAATAAATACGCGCCAACACTGTCAGCGATGTCACGGAAACGCTGCCAATCGACAATTTGTGAATAGGCTGAGAAACCGGCCACAATCATTTTTGGTTTATGTTCTTTCGCTAAGGCTTCAACCTGCTCATAGTCAATTTCGCCGGTAGCCGGATTCAAACCGTATTGCACCGCATTATAAATTTTGCCGGAGAAGTTAACTTTCGCACCGTGGGTTAAATGACCACCATGCGCCAAACTCATACCTAACACGGTATCGCCCGGCTCTAACAACGCCATATAAACCGGTGCATTAGCCTGTGAACCTGAATGTGGTTGCACGTTGGCATAATCCGCGCCAAATAGTTTTTTAGCACGCTCAATCGCTAATGCCTCAACCACGTCAACATGTTCGCAACCACCGTAATAACGTTTGTAAGGATAACCTTCTGCATATTTATTGGTCAAGACCGAACCTTGAGCCTCCAGCACTGCCTCATTTACAAAATTTTCAGAGGCAATAAGCTCTAAAGTAAATTTTTGACGTTCTTCCTCTTTTTTAATAAGTTGATATATTTCNNCTTCTGCATATTTATTGGTTAAAACCGAACCTTGCGCTTCAAGCACACGCGGACTGGTGTAGTTTTCTGACGCGATCAACTCAATGTGATCTTCCTGGCGTTTGGCTTCAGCCGCAATCGCATTCGCGATGTCATCGTCATAGCCCGCGATAGTCATGGTTTTACTAAACATGCAAAGACTCCAATCGGTAATGTATTAAGAAAGAGAGGATTTTAACAGTTGTTCAAAAAAATCACCACGCCAAAATCGGCTCAGCTCTTTATAAACGTCGCCATTTTCGGTAAAGTGTTGAGCAACTTTATCTATTTACTGTTTTAGAGAGACCTTATGGCACAATTTGTTTACACCATGAACCGCGTTGGAAAAGTCGTTCCGCCTTCTCGTCATATTTTAAAAGACATTTCATTGTCATTTTTTCCCGGTGCCAAAATCGGCGTACTGGGTTTAAACGGCTCGGGTAAGTCGACGCTATTGCGCATTATGGCCGGGATTGATCCCGACATCGTGGGTGAAGCACGCCCACAACCTGGCATTCGCATCGGCTATTTACCGCAAGAACCGCAACTTGATCCGACTAAAGATGTGCGCGGCAACGTAGAAGAAGCGGTAGCCGATGTTAAACAAGCGATGGCTGAACTGGATGCAGTGTATGCCGCGTATGCCGAACCGGACGCGGATTTTGATAAATTAGCCAAAAAACAAGCTGAAATCGAAGACAAAATCCAAGCAATGGACGGCCACAATCTTGAACGCACCCTAGAAATCGCGGCGGATGCTTTACGTTTACCGGCGTGGGATGCGGATGTCACCAAACTCTCTGGCGGTGAACGTCGTCGCGTGGCGTTATGTCGTTTATTGTTATCTAAACCCGACATGCTGTTACTCGACGAACCCACTAACCATTTAGATGCCGAATCCATCGCATGGCTAGAGCGTTTCTTACTTGAGTTTCCCGGCACTGTGGTTGCCATTACCCANNCCCATGACCGTTACTTCCTTGACAATGCCGCCGAGTGGATTTTAGAACTAGACCGTGGTCACGGTATTCCGTACGAAGGTAACTATTCTTCTTGGTTGGAGCAAAAAGAGAAACGTTTAGAGCAAGAATCTAAGCAAGAAGCTGCACGTTTACGCACCATTAAACACGAATTGGAATGGGTGCGCGCCAATCCAAAAGGTCGCCATGCCAAGTCCAAAGCACGTATGGCACGTTTTGATGAATTAAGCAGCGTAGAAACGCAAAAACGTAACGAAACCAACGAAATCTTTATTCCGGTGGCGGAACGTTTAGGCGAAAAAGTCATTGAGTTAAACCATATCAACAAAGGCTTTGGCGATCGTTTATTAATTGATGACTTGAGTTTCAAACTGCCACAAGGCGGCATCGTCGGCATTATCGGCCCGAACGGCGCGGGTAAATCCACCCTGTTCCGCATGTTAACTGGCCAAGAAAAACCAGATTCAGGTGAAATTGTATTTGGCGAGACAGTTCAACTGTCTTATGTAGACCAAAGCCGTGACACATTGGATGACAAAAAAACCGTATGGGAAGAAATTTCCGGCGGTGATGAAAACTTTATGGTCGGCAACTTTGAAGTGAACTCGCGCGCTTACTGCTCACGCTTTAACTTTAAAGGCAGTGATCAACAAAAACGCATCGGTGAACTATCCGGCGGCGAACGCAACCGTGTGCACTTGGCAAAAACCTTACGTAAAGGCGGCAACGTGTTGCTGCTCGACGAACCAACCAACGACTTGGACGTTGAAACCTTACGTGCATTAGAAGAAGCCTTATTAGAGTTCGCCGGTTGCGCCGTAGTTATTTCGCATGACCGTTGGTTCTTAGATCGTATCGCCACTCACATGTTGGCGTTTGAAGGTGATTCGCACGTTGAATGGTTTGAAGGTAACTTCTCAGACTACGAAGCGGATCTAAAACGCCGCAAAGGTGCCGATGCCGCGCAACCGCATCGCATTAAATACAAACCAATCAGCAAATAATTGAGGGCTTGCAGCATGCCACAGAGTCAACAAACCCTACACTCGCACATTGAAGCCATTGCCAATGCCATGCCTGACCCGATTTTTATCATGGGTCAGGACGGCACTTATCTCGATATTATCGGCGGCCAGGAGCGTTCGCTGTATGCCGACGGACAAAGCTTAATCGGCAAAAACTATACAGAAGTTTTACCGGAAAAAATGGCGATGCGTTTTTTAAACGTGGTACAAAAAGCGATTAAAACGCAGCGCCTGCAAGAGATTGAATACCAACTGGCAAATGCCGAGGTTCAAGGGATTGAGCCTACCGGCCCACAAGGCGGCCAATGGTACGAAGCGCGTGTTTATCCGCTGCAAACAGATGTTTACGGCCAACCGGCGGCGATTTGGTTGGCGATCAATATCACCTCGCGTAAACACATGGAAGAACAAATTGAACATCTGTCGAAAAACGATGCCTTGACTAACTTCTATAACCGCGATTTCTTTTTAGATTTAGCTGATGAACTGATTGATAAAGCCAAACTAAATAACCAACCAATTTCATTGATAAAAATTGATCTCGACTGTTTTAAAAACATTACCGATGGTTACGGCCATGAATTAGGTGATAAGGCCATTCTAAACGCCGCTCACGCTATCCAAGCCACAGTCAAGGATCTTGGTCACATCGGCCGTTTAAGCTGTGATCAATTCATGGTGATTCTGCCTGAAGTTAAAGCGGTGGATGCGTTCCGCATTGCCAAACTCGCGCAAGAAAAAATTTCCGGCTTTAAAATTAAACTTGATGAAAAAACCACTACTTGCTTAACCAGTCAAGCAGGCGTGACTGAACTTCGCCAACCTGAGGAAGACAGTCGCATTTTGTTCAACCGAGTGAATGACGCTATTCGTGAACTACGCACGAGCCGCGAAATCACTAAAATTTGTTAAATCAAATTCATAACTAAAAATAGAGGAATACATCATGAAAAAATATAAATTACTCGGCGCTTTAGCCTTAATGTTCAGCCTATTTAGTGCCCCAATTCAAGCTGCCGATGATGGCGCGAAAGTGGTTTATCATGTCGATTTTAGTGATGTAACCCGTTACTCGGCTACCCTTACCTCAATTAACAACATCATGAACTTTTATGAAAACGAATTAATGAATGCCGATGTGCATTTAGTATTTGTAGGACACGGTTTACGTTTTAGTACCGATGATGCGCTAAAAGGCACGCCTTATGCACATGACAAAGCGTTACTTGAACGCCGTGATGAGTTGAAAGGTCGTTTAGATGCGTTAATGAACTCACGCGGTGTAAAGGTAAAACTATGTGATCACACCCGTAACGAAATTAATCTTGATCCAAGCAAAATCTACGAAGGCATTGAGTTAATCCCATCCGGCGTTGCCGATATTGCGATTCTACAAAGCCAAGGTTATGCCTATTTAAAAATTCAATAATACTGAACTGCGCAACGTTTGAGCAAAGACTTAAATCGTTGCACAAAACAAAAACGCCGCGAAATATAACTATTCGCGGCGTTTTTTATTTCAACTCAAAATTTCTTAACGCTTCACAACAAGTTATTCAATTTCGAGTAATTTCACCTTGGTCAAACCTGTATCAGTAGCATAGTGAGTGATTTCTGCCGGTGAGGTTGCACCTAACTTAGTCATCAAGTTCTCACGGTGTTTAGACACAGTACGATCACTGATTTCCAACATCTCAGCGATATCTTTAGTTTTGTAGCCTTCAGCAATCAACTTGGTCACTTGTTTTTCACGCACTGATAACTTACGCATGCCACGTTTTTTCTTCATGCCGCTTTCATCATCAAACAAGTTAACAATTTTAGGCTGAATATCACTGTGAATAAAACGCTCGCCGTCCGCTACTTTTTGCAAACCGCTAATCAACTCTTTTTTGCTGATTGATTTAGTCGCAATACCGTGGACACCAAGTTCCAAAGCTTCTTGCCATACACTTGGCGTTTCAGCTGCGGTTAATACAAAAATTTTGGTATCCTGATGACGACGTTTTAATTGAGAAATGGTGTTTAAACCGTTTAATTTTGGCATAGCTAAATCTAAAACTACAACATCAGGTGACTTAGCACGCACCTGCTCAAGACAGACAATACCATCTTCCGCTTCAGCAATCACTTTAAAGCCTTCTTCACTTTCAATTAGAGCCTTTAATGCAGCTCTTACCAACCCGTGATCTTCTGCCAATAATAAGTTAATTTTTTTTGCCATGATAAATTCCTCTAAATGACCTCATTACGCACATGAAGACTTAAAAATAGTAAATTGCTCACCTATCTTGTCTAGTTGCGCTAATATCGTTTGCGTTGATTCATTTGGAATTAACTGTTGCAAATCTTCAACCAGTTGGGTCATATCGCTTAACTGAAACAGCATAAAACTGCCTTTTAAACGATGTACTAAATCCCCAACATCTGATTGATCTGTCGACGTTAAAACCCGATGTAAGTCGCTCAGTATTTGTTCCACTTCCAAGATAAATTGTGGAAGCATTCCGTTTAATTCATGAGGAATTTTACCATGTATAATTTTTTTACAAAAGATTTTTTCTGTTTTTTTAGCACTCACTGGTTGTTTTAAGTTAAGCAACCGTAACAACTGCTTTTTATCTAAGGGCTTGACTAAAACGCTATCAAAACAATGGTTTAAATCAGCATTCACAACCTGTTCGGCCGAAACTAAATACACCGCCTTTAATTTTTCTTGCGCCCCATCCATTTGTAACTGTCTAATCTGCTGACACACTTGTTCACCACTAAAACCCGGCATAAAACGATCAAGCAACGCATAGTCGAACGCCATTTTTTGCAGTGCATTTAACGCTTGCGCGCCATCCACTACTTCCACAATCTCAACTGGCTGATCGGCTAATAAATTCATCACAAACTGTCTACTTAAATCCGCGTCATCAGCCAGCAACAACCGTATAGGTTCAACAACAGCAAGGTCAACTTCATTGTTAGCGACCTCAACCTGACTTGGCATTTGCGCGGGACTAAATGATAACGTCACACTAAATTGTGAACCTTTGCCCAAAATTGATTCAACTTCAATAGAGCCATGCATTGCCTCAACTAAACTATGCACAATAAATAACCCCAAACCCGTTCCTGCTTGCACGGCACTGCTGGTTTGTAGAAACTGTTGGAACGGTTGAAATAATTTTTGTTGCTGCTGCACGGTTAAACCACAACCCGTATCGGCCAGGCTAAAAATATACTCGTTATTATGTTTTTGATGTAACGTTAACTTTACCTGCCCACTGGCGGTAAACTTAATCGCATTGGTAAGCAAATTTGATAAAACCTGAGTTAAACGAAATGCATCACCTTGAAGCCAAATTGGACTTTTTGGCACATCAAAAACCAGATCTATCGGTTTATCACCCAACAAAATTTTTGCCATTGAATGTAATGACTGTAAGATTGCCGTTAAATCAAAAGGCTGGTTTTGGAGCAAAATCGCATGATTTTTTAGTTGTGAAAGACTTAATAAGTCATTGATATTCTGATTAAGTTGCTGTGCAGCCGTTTCGACCATCGACCACCAGGCCTGGTGGTCGGGACTCAATTGGTTTGGCTTAATCTCGACAAGCCCTTGCTGTAACACTAACAGCGGTGAACGCATTTCATGCAACCACATGGCGTAATGCTGATTTAATAACTCTGCCTGATGTAAATGCTGGGTTAAAACCCGCAGCGCAGCACGACGTTTAGCTAACTTTTTTTCCAGTTTTTTACGCTTCATCTAGCATCCTAATGGGATTTTGCGTCAAAGATGCGTAAAATGATACCAACAAATTGAATTCGCCACCTCTGCAACCTGCTGATCTGGCTAAATTCTTAACCCACAACCGCCTTAATAAAAAGATTTATTCGTCTATGTCAGCGACTCGAATTGAAAAAGACAGTATGGGAACACTGGAAGTTCCTGCCAACGCACTATATGGCGCACAAACACAACGCGCAATAAACAATTTTCCGATCAGTGGGCGCGGATTACCTGCTTCTTTTATTAAAGCACTTGCACTCATCAAGTTGGCATGTGCTCAAGCGAATGCCAGCTTAAATCAGCTTGAGGCTGATAAAGTAAATGCCATTCAATCTGCGGTAGAGCAAATTGTTAGCGGTCAGCACCATGATCAATTTCCGGTGGATGTTTTTCAAACCGGCTCAGCTACCAGTACCAACATGAATATGAATGAAGTCATCGCGACTTTAGGCAAACAACTCACGGGCGTAAGCATTCACCCAAATGATGATGTCAATATGAGCCAAAGCTCAAATGATGTTATCCCAAGTACTATTCATGTCAGCGCGTCCATAATGTTAGCGCAGCACCTTATTCCGAGCTTGCAACATTTGGCTAACACTTTACTAGCGCGCGAAAACGAACTAGATCAGGTCATCAAAACGGGGCGCACTCATTTAATGGATGCCATGCCGAATCGTTTTAGCCAGGAGATTAGTGCCTGGCGCCATCAGATCGAAGACAATATCAGTCGATTGACTGACACACAACAACGACTGGTTAAACTGCCACAAGGTGGCACAGCGGTCGGCACAGGCATCAATGCAGAACCAGCGTTTGCCGGTTTATTCTGTCAACACCTATCGGCACGTACCGGATTAAATTTTAGCCCAATGAATAATTTTTTCGTTGGTTTGAGCTCGCAAGATACGGCGCTTGAACTCAGCGGTCAACTCAACGTACTTGCTGCAAGCTTAATGAAAATTGCCAATGATTTACGCTGGATGAATTCAGGCCCACTCGCAGGCCTGGCGGAAATTCAATTACCGGCATTACAACCGGGAAGTTCGATTATGCCCGGAAAAGTAAACCCGGTCATTCCTGAAGCGGTCGCGATGGTGGCAGCCCAAATCAGTGGAAACCACACCGCAATTACTATCGGAGCTCAATCAGGTAATTTCCAACTTAATGTGATGTTACCCATGATTGCCGACAACCTGCTTAACAGTTTAAATCTAGCGTCCAACGCGGCTCGCCAATTGGCCGACCAAGCTATCAGTGGATTTAAAGTAAATCAACCACAACTGAAAAAAGCATTGGATGTGAATCCAATCCTAGTCACTGCCTTAAACACTGTGGTAGGCTATGAAAAAGGCGCTGCGATTGCTAAGGAAGCTTATCGTAGTGCGCGGCCCGTACTAGAGGTTGCGCTCGAAATGACAGACATGGATGAAGCGACGCTAATGCGTTATCTTGATCCAGCAAAATTGACGCATGGTGGCACGCCAAGCATTTAACAAAAAAGGAGCCAACAATGGCCGTAATTAATTTAACTGCAGCACAATTTGAAGATGTAATTGCCAATAATGAGATGGTTATTTTTGACTTTTGGGCTGAATGGTGTGGTCCTTGTAAACAATTTGGACCCATTTTTGAAGAAGTGGCTGCTAAAAACCCAGATATTATCTTTGCTAAAGTCAATGTAGAAGAAGAACAAGAATTAGCCGGTATGTTCCAAGTTCGTTCAATCCCAACCCTTGCATTTATGCGTGAAAAGGTAGTCGTCTATGCAAATCCAGGCGCCATCCCCGCGAGCAATTTAGAAGCGGGCATCCAACAATTACGTGATTTAGATATGGCGCAAGTTCATCAAGATGTCGCAAAAGCACAGCAAGAATAAATACCGCACATCTTCTCAGTCTGATGATTTTTAAAAGGAAATAGTTATGATCCAACAAAAATATCGCCTCGTCACCCGCAGTGACTTTGATGGGTTGGTATGTGCCGTCATCTTGAAAGAAAAAGACTTGATTGATGAAATTGTATTTGTGCACCCCAAAGATATGCAGGATGGCAAAGTGGATATCGGGCCAAGAGATATCACCACTAACCTTCCCTATGTAAAGGGTTGTTATTTAGCATTTGACCATCATCACAGTGAAGGCTTACGTAACAAAAAAGTCGACAACCACATCATTGATGTTAACGCGCCTTCTGCTGCGCGCGTGGTATATGACTATTACGGCGGCAAATCAGCGCTACCACGCATTCATGATGATTTAATGGAAGCGGTAGATAAAGCCGATTCGGCACAATTTAGCCGTGAAGAAATCCTCAACCCAAGCGGCTGGGCGTTACTGAACTTTTTAATGGACGCACGAACCGGCCTGGGTCGTTTCCGTGAGTTTCGCATCTCAAACTATCAGTTAATGATGGAATTGATTGATTACTGTCGTGATCACACCATTGATGAAATCTGCCAACTGCCGGATGTCAAAGAGCGTATTGAACTCTATTTTAAATACGAAGAACAAGCTAAGGAGCAGTTGCTACGTTGCTCTAAACAGGTTGGCAATTTAGTCATCTTAGACTTACGTAACGAAGAGAAAATTTATCCAACTAACCGCTTTACCATTTATGCAATGTACCCGGATGCCAATATTTCGATTCACATCCTATGGGGTTTAAAACAACAAAACACCGTGTTTGCAATCGGCAAATCCATCTTAAACCGCACCTCAAAAACCAATGTAGGGGAGTTATGTTTGAAATATAATGGCGGCGGTCACCAAGCGGCCGGTACGTGTCAAATGCAAAACTATCAAGCCGAAGCGACGCTATTAGCATTAACGCAACAAATCAACGCTGACGGTTAAGCGTAAATCTCAAGCGGGGGCAATTTCGCCAACCGCTTGATTAAATCCGACCGTGTAATAATTCCGATTATCCGCCCCATTTCTGACATCACCGGCAACGCCCCAATTCTATACTCACTCATTACAAATGCGGCACGACGAATATCTACCTTGGCTTGGGTGGTTATCACTTCACGTTTTGCAATATCTATAATCGGTCTATCCGCGGGTGTTTCTA
>DIJW01000211.1 GCA_002421475.1 Thiomicrospira sp. UBA5634
CACAAAGTATGTTCCAAACTTTCACGTGTGCGTTTACGCGTCATTTCAATCAACCCAAGTCGTGATATCTCACTAATAGTGGTTTTAACCCGGTCACGAGCCAACTCTTTCGCCAAAGATTGCAACACATGGGTTTTATGTTCCTCATCATCCATATCAATCATATCAAGGATAATAATCCCGCCAAGATTTCGTAACCTCAGTTGCCGTGCAATCGCCTGCGTCGCTTCTAAATTAGTGCGATAAATTGTTTCTTCCAGGTTTTTGTGACCAACAAAGCCCCCAGTATTCACATCAATAGTTGTCATCGCTTCGGTTTGGTCAATAATCAGATAACCACCCGACTTCAACTCAACTCGCTTCTCTAACGCGGCTTGAATTTCGTCTTCGATGTTATACAAATCAAAAATAGGGCGATCGCCTTTGTAATGCCCCAGTTTCTCGCTGATTTCCATCACATACATTTTGGTAAACGCCTGCATTTTTTGAAAGGTCTCTGCCGAATCAACCCGAATTTTCTCAATACCATCGTTGGGTATATCGCGCAGAATGCGTAAATATAATGGTAAATCTTCATATAAAACTTTAGGTTTTTTTGCCTGTGCTGCTCGAGTTTCAATCCCATGCCACAAACGCTCTAAATAAATCAAGTCCGCACGGATTTCATGAAAGTCTGCGCCTTCAGCCACTGTGCGCACAATAAAACCGCCCTCCACGCCTTGCGCTTCGAGTATTTGTCGAATTATTGTTTTTAACCGATCACGCTCTTCCGGCTGCTCGATTTTTTGCGAGACTCCCAATGTTTTATCACCCGGCATAAACACCAACAATCGCGAAGGAATAGAAACCTGCATCGTGACACGAGCTCCCTTGGTTCCCAATGGGTCTTTCACCACTTGAACCATGATTTTTTGCCCTTCGTACAACAATTTACTAACATCCTCCGGTTCGTTCGGAGCGCGTTGTTCAATTAAAGCAGGTGACAAATCTGATACATGCAAAAAAGCGGCCCGTGATAAACCGATATCAACAAATGCCGCCTGCATGCCTGGCAAAACGCGTTCTACTCGCCCCCAGTAAATATTCCCGACCAAACCGCGTTTTTTTGTACGTTCAACCCATACTTCTTGTAACACACCATTTTCTACCCACGCGACGCGGGTTTCGTTTGGCGTAATGTTCACCAGGACTTTTTCTTCATTACTCATGCTGATTACTCATAATAATGGGCTTGAATCAACAATTGATCCAACTCAAATAATGGCAAACCCATCACCGCGGGATAACTGCCTTCAATTCGTTCAATAAATCGTGCCGCCAACCCCTGAATTGCATAAGCGCCGGCTTTGTCTGCCGGCTCGCCGGACAACCAATAAGCCTGCCACTCCGCTTCGCTCACAGCTCGAAAGGTTACTTTGGTTTCATTTAACGCACAAAATACTTCACCGTCATACACTACCGCCACCGCAGATAAAACCGAATGGGTTTGACCCGACAGTTTGCGCCACATCCGCATCGCATCAACCTGATTTCTAGGTTTACCCAGCACTTGATTATCAACCTTCACCAGCGTGTCACCGCCAATCACCCAAACCTTTGCGCCGGCTACTTTATTAAAACCGTCAAACGCTTTTTCAATCGCCATCCGACGTACAAAAGATTCGGCACTTTCATTCGGCAAGGCGACCTCTTCAACCGGCGCATTAACTACTGAAAACTCAATACCTAATTGATTTAACAACTCAGCACGACGTGGCGAAGTCGAAGCCAGATAAACTTTTTTGTTTTGCACGTTTNNGCGCTGTTTTGCACGTTTAACTCCTCTCCGGCAAAACCTGATCAAACACTTGCGCCACATGCATCGCTTTAATCTGGGTCAAATCCTGCACTTGACTGCGACAACTGGTACCGGTCGCAACAACCCAATCCTGTTGTTGCACTTGGTTTAACGCCGGCAATAAAGCCTGCTCAGCAATTTTGACCGACAAATCATAATGCCGATAACCGAAATCGCCCGCCATACCACAACAACCACTCTGGATAGTTTCAATCACCAGGCCTGGTATTTGTGCTAAGGCTTCGTAAACCTGCTCCGGTTTAGCCAAGGCTTTATGATGACAATGCACATGCAGCCACAATTTACGTGATTGTTTGTGCATCACAGGCAGTCGATTTTGCGCATGCAAATCAACCAACAACTCTTCATAAAGCCTGACTTGAGCGTAATCAAATGCATACGCCGTTTTGGGTAACAAATCTTTCGCTTCATCACGCCAAGTTAAAACTTCCGACGGTTCAATGCCGACAATATAGTCATCCAGCTGAATCTGCCCCAGCATGCCCACCAAGCGCGCCAATTCTTCACTGGCCTCCGGCAATAGGCCTTGGCTAATCAACGCTCGCGGTGACGCATGCATAAAAATGGGCTTCACATCAAACCCCAATTTCAGCAAACAGTTTAAAGCCGCCTGACCGACTTCCGGCTCTTGGTACTGGCTATAAAGGTCGCACAAAATCCAAACTTTTTGACGCACATCCCCCTCAGCAAACGGGTCTAATTGTTCAGCCGACAAGCTATTCCACCAATCCTGTAAACTAAACGTTCCGGCCTTCGGCAAGCTGCGTCGAACATCAACCCCCATCATGCGTTTAATTAAACGGCGTCTTTGTAGCCAATTTGACCACTTAGGATGTCGAATCGTCCATTGCAACAAACCTTGTTGGCGGCGTAACAACCAGCTAATCCATTTACGCGGTTGCGTTTGATACATCACTTCGGCTTTAAGCCGTGACATATCAACACTGGCAGGACACTCCGTCTTACAAGCTTTACAAGATAAACAATGATCTAATGCGTCTTGCAACTCACTCGCTGACAAGGCCGCAACCGGATCAGGTTCGGTCAACGCTCGACGTAATAAATTGCTGCGCCCACGGGTTGAATACGCCTCTTCACGTGTTGCTTGATAAGATGGACACATTAAACCATTAGTCTTACGACACGCTCCGNNCATTTCTCCACCGCATTCATCAAAGTCATATCGCCACGCCAATCCAACCCGGTCGCCAACTTCACCTTAGGTTGACGATCAGCTCGATGTAACTCGACAATACTCTGTTCACCCAAAATAACGCCGGGATTAAATAATGCTTGCGGATCAAATGTTTGTTTTAATTGTTGCCAAACACCGTAAACAACATCCCCCACTTGTTCGCGCAAAAATGGCGCACGAATACGCCCATCGCCATGCTCACCGGATAATGAACCGTGAAACTGTTTTACCAACGTTGAAAATCGTTTAGCCAGAGTTTCAAACATAGCGCGGTCGGTTTTTACTGCCAAATCGAGTTCCGGCCGAATATGAATCAAACCGACCGAAGCATGTCCGTAATACACCGCGTTCACTTTAAACTCAGCCATTAATGCTTGCACCGCACGATAAAATTCAGCCAATCGTTTCACCGGCACAGCGGCATCTTCAATCACCGCTACCGCTTTTTTACGTGTGCGTTTACCCATTAACAAACCTAAACCGGCTTTACGTAACGACCAAACCCGTGCACTATCTTTCGGCGCAATAATAGGTGCGGCATAGGCACCATTTTTTAACAACCAGGCCTGGTGCTCTGCTAAACGTTGCGCTAACACATCAGCTTTTTCATCAAATAACTCAATCACCAACACGGCAACCGGATCAGCTTCAATCCAAAAACGATTATTTTTTTGCTCTAAGTTCGTTAAAGTACCGTCAAGCGTTGCTTTGTCAATCAATTCAATTGCGGCCGGTTTAAACGTCAATAAAGCTTCAACTTGGTTTAATGCCGTTTCGATACTGTCAAAGTGGGCGCAAATTAACTGACGAAACTTTGGTTTGGCGACCAGTTTTAACTTAGCCGCCGTAACCGTGCATAACGTCCCTTCACTACCACAAATCAGTGGCACTAAACTAAACGGCTTACCTTTTGGATTAAACGGCTGATAATCACGCAACAACACATCCAGCGCATAACCGGTATTGCGCCGCACAATTGATACATCCGGTGCTTGCGCCAAAATTTCAGCCTGATGTTGTTTTAACAACGCCATGATTTGGCGATAAATTTCGCCTTCAAGATTGGTTAACGCCATTTTTTCAGCTAACTTAGCTGCAGACAATCCCTCAAAACGTGCCTCAGAGCCATCCGCCAACACCACATCTAACGCTTCAACATGTTCACGAGTGGTTCCGTAATACACCGAATAAGAGCCGCAAGAGTTATTGCCGATCATGCCACCAATCATCGCGCGATTAGAGGTTGACGTATCCGGCGCAAACATCAAACCATCCGCGCCCACCAACGCATTTAGATCATCTTGAATCACACCCGGCTCAACCCAAACTGATTTCTGTTTAAGCTGATAATCAATAACTTGCCCTAGATGTTTAGACACATCAATAATGACGCCTTTACCGATCGCTTGACCGCCTAAAGATGTCCCGCCGGCTCGCATTGTTAGGCTGTAACCCTGATCTAATACATCACGGACACAATTAACCAACGCCGGACGGTCTTTTGGCGTGAGTACTTTTAATGGGACAATTTCAAAAACAGAAGCATCAGTGGTGTGTAACATCTTGTAAACGGCTCCCTCAACAAGCTTTTTTATTAACCGCTTATTCTACTGCAAAGCATGCCACCCTTTCACAAAGAATCCGATTCTAACTCGCACAACTCATCGGCCTGCATGCTAAAATAGCGCCCAATTTGAACAATCCATACGAATACAAGGCCAACAGCATGAAAACATCACAACTTCTTCTCGCGACCACCCGTGAAACTCCCGCCGAAGCAGAAATTATTAGCCATCAGCTGATGATTCGTGCCGGCATGATTCGCCGCTTAGCCGGTGGGCTTTACACTTGGTTACCGCTTGGCCTGCGCGTGTTGCGTAAAGTCGAAAATATTATCCGTCAAGAAATGGATAATGCCGGTGCGCAAGAAGTGTTAATGCCGGTGGTACAACCGGCCGAACTGTGGGAAGAATCAGGGCGTTGGCAACAATACGGTGCTGAACTTTTGCGCATTGAAGATCGTCATCAACGCGCTTTCTGCCTTGGCCCAACCCATGAAGAAGTTATCACTGACTTGATTCGTAAAGAAATTCGCAGCTATAAACAACTGCCGGCCAACTTCTATCAAGTTCAAACCAAATTCCGTGATGAAATCCGCCCACGTTTTGGCGTGATGCGTTCACGCGAATTTATTATGAAAGACGCCTACTCTTTCCACCTTGATCGCGCCAGCTTAGAAGCGACCTACCAAGTGATGTACGACACTTATCACCGCATCTTTGAACGCATGGGATTAAACTTCCGCGCCGTACAAGCTGATACAGGTTCCATCGGCGGCGACGGCTCGCACGAATTTCACGTATTGGCCGATTCCGGCGAAGACGCGATTGCATTTTCAACCGGCAGTGAATTTGCTGCTAACGTCGAGCTAGCTGAAGCGCTTGCACCGAGTGGTACACGTCCGGCACCAGGCCTGGTGATGACTGAAGTTGCTACGCCAAAAACCCACACTATTGAAGAAGTCTGCGCGTTATTAAAAATAGACGCCAAACAAACCGTCAAAACCTTATTGGTTCAGGGTGCGGATGAAGCGCATCCGGTCGTGGCATTAGTGTTACGCGGCGATCATGAAGTAAACGACATTAAAGTCGAAAAATTACCGCAAATCGCCAGCCCGATGACCTTCGCCAGCGCCGAACAAATTCAACAAGCCGCCGGTTGTGATGCCGGTTCAATCGGTCCGGTCGGTTTAACCATTCCACTGATTGTTGACCGAGCCGCCGCCCATTTAGCCGATTTTGTGTGTGGTGCAAATAAAACCGGTTATCACCTAACCGGTGTCAACTGGGAGCGTGATGTAGCACCAGGCCTGGTGGCGGATATTCGAAACGTGGTTGAAGGTGATCCAAGCCCGGATGGTAAAGGTACCATTCAAATTCGTCGCGGCATTGAAGTGGGCCATATTTTCCAACTGGGCGATAAGTATTCAAAAGCACTCAATGCTAACGTGCTCAACGAAAACAGTCGTGCTCAAATTTTAGAAATGGGTTGTTACGGTATCGGTGTTACCCGCGTGGTAGCCGCCGCAATTGAACAAAACCATGATGACACAGGCATAATGTGGCCGGATGCGATTGCGCCGTTCCAAGTATGTATCGTACCGATGCAAATGCACAAGTCACCACGCGTTAAACAAGCGGCTGAACAACTTTACACTGAGCTTAAAGCTAAAGGGATCGAGGTGTTGTTTGATGACCGGAACGAACGTCCCGGCGTGATGTTTAACGACATGGAGTTAATCGGCATTCCGCATCGCATCGTGATTGGCGAGCGTGGTTTAGACGAAGGAACAATTGAATACAAACACCGTCGCGACAGCGAAAGTCAAAACTGGGCGGCAGAGGGTTTTATCGAAGCACTCATGGCTAAACTCGTTTAAGTTTTACCAGCATAAAAAAGGCGAACTTTAGTTCGCCTTTTTTATATCTAAGTTTTATTCCAATTAGAGCGACTCTTTAGCCAATTGATTTTCCGCTTCAACCAACGCCTCTCTAGCCTCAAGCCCTTGATGCATTAAATCGTACGCCAATAACAACCGTTCATCCAAAAAGCGAGTTTCAAAATCACGAATCAAAGTCTGCCAAGCCAATCTATCCGCCTCTGTTGCCGGAGTATGCACCAACATTTTGGCCAGTAAACTTAATGCCAACACTTGTTCATTACGTGATTCTTGCTGCTGGTGAAAACGTTTAAACGATTCAATTAACGATAAAACCTGTTGCTGTTCATCTTGTTTTAAATGACTCATCAAACCTTCCAATCCCTGTGTCAAACCTAACCAATGCCCTTCATCCGACTGCACGCCGCCGGTTAACTCTTCAACCGCCAAGTTCAAAGCAAAACTCGCTTGCTGATAATCACCCGGCTGATGCGACAAACTGGAGTTTTGCTGATTGAAATCAAACTCTCGCAATTCCGATGCCGCCATTGAAGCATCTGCAGCTGCTTCGTTTTGCATCACTAAACGGTGATGTGCCAACAACTGATCGCTACTGACTTGGGTAATATGACACCCACAAATAATCTGATCATCACGTTGCTGAATATGCACAATCTCAACACTATCAAGCGCATAGTTTTCAGCAATATCCGTTGCTCGCACCCGTAAAGCCAAGGGTTGACCGGGCAAAAATAACTCTGCATCCGGCAACAGAAAACTCAATCCGGTTAAATTGACATCAACCCCTTCAAACGCATATTCAAAGTTTTCGTCTTGATAATCCGTAACTAAAAACTTGCGTGGAAATCGAACCGATTGGCGTTGTTCTGACATAGCAATCGCCTCGTTATTTAGGACTCACATCGGACATAAGCTTGGAACCAAAGCCCATCGCTTCACACTCAGATTGCGGAACCCAACCAATACAACTGCGCACTTTCATAGATTGGTAGTTTCTAACAATTGGCATAACCGTTAAAACACCCCACAAGGTTTGGTACCAATCCCAACCAATTACGGATGGATGCTTAGCCCACCATTGATTATTAACACCAAAATGTTTTGTTTTAAAAATTAGATGAATCGCCAAACGCCAATACTTCAAACCATAACTGAAGCGGGTTTTCCAATAACGCATTAATTTGTCTCCAAAATAAGTAACTGCTGATTCTCTTCAAATACTGTTGTGCCTTTACTGACCGCAATTGATTTTACACGCCCGGCAACCGGCGCTTTCACATGAAAGTAATCCCACCAGGCCTGGTGCAAAGCCAACTCCGCCTGCGCTTTACTTAGTGCCTGTTGGGCTAAATCATAATCAAGTTTAGCGCGTTCAAATGGGCGGCGCGCAATCACGGTACGATCAAATAAATCCTGCGTTTGTTCAAATTCGATTTTCATATCCGCCAGTGCTAACTCTCGCAAACTCACTTCAGCTTGTAACAGGGCTAATTTTGCCTGATAACGGCGATCATCTATTAACAATAAACGTTGACCGGCTTTCACGGCGTCACCGACTTTAACATCTACCGTCATCACCTGACCAGAAACCAACGCGCCAATCTTTAGTTCGGCCGCCTGCGCCAAACCGATATTCAGCACAAAACTTAACATTAAAAACGGAACTGCATATTTCATGGTGTAACTCCACTCTCTTGTTTAGGGGCTTGATTGTTTTCACCCACTAAAACTTGCATCTGCGCCCAAAGTAACGCCTGCTTAAACTCAAACGCTAATGTGTCATAATGCGCTTGAGAAATCCGCACCATGGCATCCCCTAAATCCGATTGCAACTCGTTTTCATATAAACCGCGTTTATAATCCAGGTTAATATCCGCAAACGCTTGGGTTGCTTTAACATCATCCTGCTCAACTTTTAACATCGCCAACTGAAAGTACAAATTAGCAACCTGTTCACGCACTCGTTGCTCAGTCGCCATTAACTCTGCAAGAGCTTGCTGGCGTTGTGCACGCTGATTATCAACTTTCGACTTAGTTAAACCTGAATCATATAACGGCATCACCAACGATAATTCGGCGTGCCAAGACCCCTCTCTTAACTCAGGATAACTCGATAACTGGCCAACCCAAGCATCCGCTCGCACCACTGGTCGAGTACCCGCTTGAGCACTTTTGACTAAATAATCACTGGCATTAAGTTGTTGTTTTGCCGCTTGCAGTTCAGGGTTATGGTTTAGCGCTTGCTGAATATAATCTTCCACTTGCGCCAAATCGTTAGACCATGGCTTTAAATTTGGCACCGCCAACTGGGATATGACCGCGTCAGGATAGCCCATTGCATTCGCCAATAACATTCTTGAACGACGCAAATCGACTAATGCCGCCTGCCGTTTAACAAACGATTTTTGGTAGGCTGCTTCATTTTCCAGTAATGCAAAGTCTGACGCACGCCCCAAAGCATGATCTTCGCGTACTTTATCTAACGTAACGTAAGCAATTGCCATCGCCTCGTTATCAACGCGATATTGCACGTCCGCCAACAGCACATTAAAAAATGCGCGCATCAATAACAATCTAAACTGTTTTTCAACCAATTCAAGGCGACTTTGTTGGGCTTGTTCGCTTAACAACCAGGCCTGGTTCGCCTGAGCGGTGCGGCCAAAATCAAATAATGGCACGCCTAAATGAATGGCCGCACGATGATAGTCCTGCTGTTGGTCGGAAAACTCGCGCTGACCGATTCGCCCTTCCAGGTTTAACTCAATACCATCATTCGCACGCAACTGTGCCCGCGTAGCCTGTGCTTGTAAGAGTGCGGCTTGTTGTTGCATAAAACTTGGACTTAAACGAGCCGGCAAATCCAGCACAAACTCTAAAGTTAACGGCGAAGGTAACGCTACTTTTTCAGTTGATTGAATCTCACTTTTACTCGGCAACCACAGTATCAAGCAGCCAAGGAAGATGGTGACTTGAAGCAAAGTTTTCATTATTGCGCCTGATTTTGCATACGTTTATAACGTGTAAACGGCATGGATTTGTAACTGCCATCCACTACATACTGACCAAACAATAAAAACTCTTCTTTAGTGCTGGTAGGACCTGTGTAACGCGCTGCCGGTTTACCGTCCAAATCAAACACAATCATCACCGGTGTCGCGCGAACGCGATACTTTTTCTCAGCCATGTCTTTTTCACTATATTCTGTACCGTCAAAATCAACAACCGGATTTGCACCTTCAATATCTAATCGCAAGGTTTTAAAGTGTTGTTGGAAATACGCCTGCACATCCGGTTCAGTGAGAATGGTCTCTTTCATTCGATGGCAAAACGGACAATCATCCATCTCAAAAAATACAAACACACCTTGAATACCATCGGCACGCGCATCTTCGAGTTCTTCCGCGTAGTTGCCAAACGTCTGCTGAAAAAACTCAGCTGCGTGCAACTGCAAAGGCATCATCAAACTCAACAAGACGCCCATTAATAAACTCACTGATTTTTTCATTTCCATCCTCCCAGATGCACCAACTTTTAACCGATTAAACCGGTTTTATGACGGGTTTTGTGCTTCATATTTTTGAATAAACTCTTCCAAGACTTTTAAATCTACCATCCCCGCACGCCCGGCTACCACTTCACCGTTTGGTGCCACCATGTAGGTGCTCGGTAAACCGCGCAAAGGTCCAAAAGGGGTAACATTTTTATTTAAGTCGATGTCTTTAAAACGTACTAACGGAAAACTGATCATTAACTCATCGGCAAACGTTTGAATTTTATCTGTGGGAATATTTTCATAGTTCACCCCCAACACTATCGCACCCTTGTCTTTGTATTTTTCATGAAAAAACACCAATTCCGGCATTTCAACAACGCAAGGCGGACACCATGTTGCCCATAAGTTCACCACTACCCATTGACCTTTAAAGTCAGATAACTTGACCGCTTTACCTTTAAAATCAACAAACTCAACATCCATAGCCTTTGCATTCTGTAAAGTCATTGCCGCAAACAGGGTTATCATAACGAAAAGGATTTTAAAGCCCTTATTCAACAGCTGATATTGCATAATTATTCCTCTATTTTTTATAGTCTATTAAGCACGGTTTGTAAGCATTAACGCGCTAAAACTTCTTTAACAAACGGTAATGTCAATCGTCGTTTATCAACGAGTGACGCTTGCTCAAGCAGTTTTAATACTGCAAGCAGCTCTTGCAGATCCGTCGAAAACCGCTTGATTAAAAAATTTCCAACCTTCAACGGCAGCTCAAACCCCATATACAAGGCATGACGTTGTAAGGCTAATACCAATTCTCGCTCCCCTTGCAATGGCGCTAACGGCACCGGGATAATCGACACCAACTCACGCATTAACCCTTCGCTGGCTACCGGCCAATCGGTTAAAGCAGTCTGTCCTGTTAATAATACACGATGCCCTTGCACCCGCGATTTGGCCAAAAAATTGGCCAACGCTTTTTCCCAACCCAGATCACCCAATACCTGCTCAACATCATCCAGACAGACCAAGGGCGTGACTTCAAGCCCTTGCAACACATCGGGGATCAGTGGTAATTGTTGATTAGCTAACGGAAAATAAACACTCTGACGCCCTTTTTCGGTATAAAAACGACAAGCGGCTTGTAATAGATGGGTTTTACCGACCCCGGATTCACCAAAAAAATAATAACAACCGGCATATTGCGCGTTATCTAATTGCTGCAATTGACTCAAAACCAGTGCAATAGACTCTTGCTCAGCAATAAAAGTTTCAAAACTAGCATCATCGCGCAAACTCATTTTAAGCGGGAGTTGAATCAGCATGTTTTTATGACTCATGGCTGATATTCACCACGCAACGCTCCGCTAAAGGTTGTTTCTTCCAATAACCGCATATGCGGAACCCGTTCAACAACCCTAATCACATCAATATAACTGCCTTGATATATCACCTCAAAACTCGCGCTATTACCTTGCAACTTAACCAACTTAACATCTCTGAAGGTTGGTTTTAAACGTTGCAAAAACCTTTCTAACTCTTGCAACGATTCATACGAAGGTAAACCATCAACATCTAACTGCACTAAACCGACAGTCCCTGCTCGTTCTCGATAAGGCCGCGAGTACAACTCCAACAAACTATCAAACGAACCATGCAATAACGGCAAAAAACCTTCCCCCATTTCATCGGAATTCAACACGCGCTCACCGGTTTCCAATGAATATAATCCCCAGACAAAATTGGTCAAATCCCCCATCACAACGGCTTTAAAAATCATGACAAACTCATCACCCTGGGTTTGCCACTGACTTAATATAGACGCAGGTAATGTCTGCTGTTTAAGCAACTGATCAATTCGTAAGCCGACAAATGCGCTGTCATCAACAGGCAAATCAACTGACAATGCCAACAATCTTGAATAATCTCGATAATCCAAATCAACGCGATATTGCAAACTGGCTTGTGACAGATTGACCCGCAAGCCCTGCTGTTCCCAGCGTCCGATTAATAAGGTTTTTGGCCGATCATTTAACGGCCAAATATGAATTTGATCTTTCTGAAAGTCAGCCAACAAACGATGCCGATCAAACTCAACCACAATTTTTTGACCGATTACCACGCCATCCGCTTCACGATTGGCAAACTGATAACTTTTTACCCACTGACGTGCTTTTTTCAAATAGTTTTGCGCTTCTGGAGTCTGTAAAATTTGATCACCCCCCACAACCCTGATTAATAAATCGCGCATTGCAGACTCCAACAACACGTTTAACTGGCCGACTTCGTGATTTTCGATCGGTTTTTCAATCACAAAAAGGTCAATCTTGTCATTCGCCTGCACGCTTTTAATCAGCAAAAAAACACACAATAATGTTAGAAGTGCAAAAGTTCTCATACCCGCCTCGGTAATTTTTAGTTACAATATCATAATATTTTTTTAAACCCTGATGTCAGCTGTTTTACAGCCGGCTTCCTACCAATCCAAGAACCGATCCGAACTCTTATGACAAGCAAACCATCTCTTAGCTACAAAGACGCAGGCGTAGATATTGATGCGGGCGATGCCCTCGTAGACGCCATTAAACCCATTGCAAAAGCGACTCGTCGTCCTGAAGTTATGGCCTCACTAGGCGGCTTCGGCGCATTATTTGAGCTGCCAATCAACAAATACAAAAACCCAGTTTTAGTCTCCGGCACAGATGGTGTCGGCACTAAACTACGTCTGGCCATTGATACCAATAAACACGACCAAGTTGGTATTGACCTGGTTGCAATGTGTGTGAACGATTTGGTGGTACAAGGTGCAGAACCGTTGTTTTTCCTCGACTACTACGCAACCGGAAAACTTGAACTGCCGGTAGCGAAAAGTGTAATCGCCGGTATTGGGGAAGGTTGTATTCAAGCCGGTTGTTCGTTAATTGGTGGCGAAACTGCAGAAATGCCGGGTATGTATCCGGTTGGCGATTATGACTTAGCCGGTTTTTGCGTCGGTATTGTTGAAAAAGACGATTTGATTGACGGCTCAACCGTTAAACCGGGTCACGTGTTACTGGGCTTAGCATCATCCGGCCCACATTCAAACGGTTATTCGCTAGTGCGTAAAATCCTTGAAGTCAGTGGTGCAGATCTTAACAGCGACCTTAACGGTCAGCGTTTAGTTGATGCGTTGATGGCTCCGACTAAAATTTACGTTAAACCGCTGCTTGAATTGATGAAACACATCAAAATCCACGCTTTGTCACACATTACCGGTGGCGGCTTGGTTGAAAACGTACCGCGCGTATTGCCGCAAAATACCTGTGCACAAATCAACACCAACAGCTGGAAGCGTCCGGCGGTATTTGATTGGTTACAAACTGCCGGTAACGTTGAGTATGTTGAAATGCACCGCGTCTTTAACTGCGGCATTGGCATGGTATTAGTGGTTGATGCGAATGACCAGACCAAAGCGATTGAGTTGCTGACTCAAGCCGGAGAACAGGTCAGTGTTATCGGACAAATCATAAGTAGTGACCGTGCAGAACCGCACGTTCAGCTGATCGCAGAGTAAGTCCTCGGCATGAATAACGCGGCAATTCGGGTAGTGGTATTAATTTCAGGCAATGGTTCTAACCTGCAGGCCTTAATTGACTACCAACAAAATCCGTCTTGCCGTTATCAAATTGTAAAAGTCATTTCCAACCGGCCTGATGTTTACGGCCTGCAACGTGCCGCTAATAATCAAATCGATCAGGAAGTGATTGACCATCGTTTATATGACGACCGTCCGCAATTTGAACAAGCACTCATTAATAGCATTGATGCCGCCCACGCGGATCTAGTGGTACTCGCCGGTTTCATGCGCATCCTGACACCGTTATTTACCCAACACTACTTAGGGCGCATGTTTAACATCCACCCTTCTTTATTACCTAAATATCCCGGACTGAATACCCACCAACGTGCCCTTGAGGCAGGTGATACTCAGCATGGTTTAAGCATTCATTTTGTCACCGCGGAACTCGACGG